>VRUH01000007.1:103651-116848 GCA_019456185.1 Candidatus Glassbacteria bacterium
GATGTACTTGGTCGGGCAGTCTGATTTCCCGTGGGGAAACCAGTTGGTCGTCATTATCTTCCGATATGGAACCGGCGCCGTGGCGGGCCGGTCAAACTGCGGCGATCCGATGGTAAGTTCGATAAAATGATCTTCAGCTGCTGTTCCTCGATGGAAGCTCTGCCGCTGGATGATTATCTTGTCCGGTCACTATCAGCATATACCACAAAACCAAAATAATAAGATGCAAATATTTTTCTAATAATTCAATCATTTTTTTCGCTACGGACCTGCACACCATTGCCAGCACGCCGCCGCGAGGTTAAATTGGTTCCCTGATAAAACTACCCCCACACTATGCGACTGTTCCATATCCACTGAACCGGGCCAGCCGGCGTGTACCGCACCGAACACAAAATCGGCGCTGCTGTCACCGCGCTGTTCTCGCTAATTATTTACCTGCTGACAGTCGCCCCGACAGTCACGTTCTGGGATGCGGGCGAGTTCATGGCCGCCAGCTATACGCTGGGGATTCCCCATGCCCCCGGAACGCCGCTGTTCGTCCTGATCGGCAGAGTGATCAGCCTGCTGCCGCTGGGCCTGAGTGTGGCGTTCAAGCTCAACCTGATGTCCGTCCTCTGCGGCGCGGTGATCTCGGGGCTGATGTACCTGATCGCGGCGCCCATGCTTGAGCGCAGCGTCGGAGACGGACCGGGGTCGCGGCTGGTGGTCCACGGCGGAGCGTTCTGCGCCGGGGCGATTGTAACCGGCCTGCGCACCGTGTGGTTCAACACGACCGAATTCGAGGTCTACGGGCTGGCCACGGCGACTTTCGCACTGGTGGCTTGGCTGATGGTCTACATGGGCGCATCGAATGACTTCCAGCGCAACCGCAGAATCCTGCTGCTGGTGATCTACATTATCTGCCTCTCGATCTCCAACCACCTGCTCGTGATGCTGGCCGCGCCGGGAGTTGCGCTGTTCGTCCTGCTCCACGACCGGGATCACCGCAACTACTGGCTGAGCATACTCGGCCTGCTGGCCGGCACTTACCTGCTGGTGGTCAAAGGCTACGATCTGAGTCTGGTGGCGGCCAGCGTGGCCACCCATACCGAGGCGGCCGATGGCGCGCTGGCCGTTCTGGCGGCGGCGGTTAAAGGGCTGTTCGGCGTGGTGGTCTCCCCCGGTCCCCATCTGGCGAGCCGTGGAGCCTTCTCGGCCGGGATAGTGCTGCTGGCCGGATTCGGCTGGTGGGGCTGGAGCCAACGCGCGATCGGATTTTACGCGGCGGCTATCGGACTGTTCCTGCTGGGCTTCAGCGTCCATCTCTACCTCCCGCTGCGCGCCGCGCTCGACCCGGCGATCAACGAGGGGAACCCGGACACGCTGAGGGCTTTCTGGGCGGTTATCGGCCGCGAGCAGTACGGCAGCGGCTACGGAATCCTGCCCCGCCAGGTGTGGACCCTGCTGACCGGCAAGACAGAAATCGCCGGTGCGGCCGAGTTGCTGGAGAATATCAAGTTCTTCGTCCTTTACAATCTGCCGTTCTACAATAAATACCTGGGCTGGCAGTTCGGCAACTCATGGCTGACCGCCGCCTTCCTGGCCGCGGCCGCCGCCGGTGCGGTACGGCATTACTTCAGCAGCCGGAAAACGTTCTGGTTCTGGATTACGGTGTTCCTGCTGACCGGGCCGGTCCTGAACCTGTATATGAATTTCCAGTTCGGCTTTTCGCAGTTCCCCGAGGTTCAGCTGCATCCGGCCGTGTCCAACATGCGTCTGCACGAACCCCGCGACCGCGACTACTTCTTTATCGTCTCGTTCGCCTTCCTGGGTTTCTGGGCCGCAATCGGCCTGGCATCGGCCGCGGACAAACTCCGCAAGTGGCTGGTTAACAGGGCCGGAGAATCAGTGTCGCCCGTGATGGCTGCGGTTGTCTGCCTGCCCGTTTTCCTGCCGGCGTTCCTGCCGATCGCGCTGAACTGGGAGCATGCCGACCGCAGCGGCAACCATATCCCGGCGGTTTACGCGCGCAATGTACTGATCTCCATGCCGCCGAACTCGGTCGTTTTCACGAACGGGGACAACGACACCTTTCCGCTGTGGTACGCCCAGGAGGTGGAGGGCGTGCGCAAGGACGTCCGGGTGGTGAACCTCAGCCTGCTCAACCTGCCCTGGTATATCCGGCAGATGCGCGAGGAGGAGCCGAAAGTGCCGATCACAATTCCCGACGGCAGAATCGACTCTATACGGCCGTTCAGGTCCGACCGGGTTATTCCCTTCCGGGCCGGCGCACTGAGTATCGACTACCCGGTGGGCACGGTGTTCTACGTCAAGGACCTGATCCTGCTCAATATCATCCAGGCCAATAACTGGCGTAAACCATTGTATTTTGTCACCACGGTTCCCGAACACAACCGGACAGGACTCACGAAACATTTCGTGCTGGAGGGCCTCGTATTCCGGATTACCGAAAACACGGCAGCCGAAGTGGCCGCCGCCGACACGAACGTGGTTATGATCCTCGACAGCACTGGAGTAAACATCCAGCGCACCTGGGATCTGTTGACCGAGGAATACGATTACCACACGTTTTCCCGGCCGGGAACAAGCGGCGAGAGTGAAAACCTGACCGCTGTTAAACGCTTTGCCGTACCCGCAACCCGTCTCGAGATGGCTCTGGAAAGTATCGGAGATTACACCAGGGCTATCGAGACCCTGCGCATGGCCGGCCGTTTCTACCATGAACCACGGCGTTATTCCATCCAACTGGCCCTGCTCCAGGCCCGGATCGGGCGCTACGAGGAGGCCGCCGCCACCCTGGACTCCGCCGAAAGCGAGCTGCCTCGTCGCGAACTGATTCAGAGTTTAAGTCATCTGGCCAAGGTCGCATCCGACAACCGTGACTTCGAAAACTCCCTGGATTTCCTGCAGCGCGCCCTGCGGCTGGACTCGACACAGGCCAGTTCTTACAGCAACGTATTTATCCTGCTCAACGCCTTGCACCGCCGCGACCAGGCGATTGAAATGATGGAAACCTACCTGCGGCACTTCCCATCCGATACGGCGGTCGCCACCGAGTTGCAGAAATACCGGGACGGCGGCCAGTTCGACCTCAAGCGTACTTTCGGCTTTCAGAACTGAGCCGGAGGGGCATCCTTCTTGCCTGCCAGATAGTTCCTTGTTAGCTTGCTAACCTGTGCATTATGTAATGCCGGACTCCTGCCGGTACACAAGAAAACTTCAGTTCAGCAGATTTGGAACATGTACAAAAAAGAACACTGGATCGGCGCCGCGATAACATTCCTGTTCGCGTTTATCGGTTACCTGATTACAATGGCTCCCTCGGTCACTTTCTGGGACGCCGGCGAGTTTATCGCCGCCAGCTACACCTTGGGAATCCCCCATCCCCCGGGCACTCCGCTGTTCGTCATTATCGGGCGGGTGCTCTCGGCGATGCCGCTGCCGATGGGGATAGCGGCGAGATTGAATTTCCTCTCAGTGCTCTGCGGCGCGGCCGGAGCTCTGCTGATTTATCTGATCGCCGTGCGGATTATCGGCACCTGGGTCCGCGAGCCCGAGTCGCTGCCGGGCCGCGTGCTGATCCACGGCGGGGCGTTCGCCAGCGCAATTATCCCCTCGTTCATGCGCACCACCTGGAGCAACGCCACGGAGTTCGAGGTCTACGCGGTTTCTACCGCCACGTTCCTGTTCTGCGCCTGGCTGATGGTTTACATGGGCCAGTCGCTGGACAGGCAGCGCATGCAGCGCACCCTGCTGCTGGTGGTCTATATCGTCAGCCTCTCGATCGCCAACCATATGATAGTGCTGCTGGTGACCCCGGGAGTGATTATTTACACCCTGCTGCACGACCGTGAAAACTGGCGCTACTGGCTCTCGATAGTCGGGATGTTCCTGGGTGTCTACCTGCTGGTGATGAAGGGGCTGGACCTGGGGCTGGTGTTCCGTCGGCTCAGCGAGGCCGGCAGGGGCCAGGAAGGCCTGCTGGTTGAGACGATGAACCATATCGGCGCGCTGCTGGATATCCTGTTCGGGATAGGCGATTATATCGGCAGTTCCAAGGCGATGTTCCTGGGCGTGCTGCTGAGCGCCGGATTCGGCTGGTGGAGCTACCGGCAGAAATCGCTGGGCTTTTTCGGCATGGCCCTGGGCCTGTTCCTGCTGGGCTTCAGTCTGCACCTCTACCTGCTGATCCGGGCCAACCTCGACCCCTCGATCAACGAGGGCGATCCCTCGAATCTCGCTTCGTTCTGGGCCGTGATCGGCCGCGAGCAGTACGGCAGCGGCTACGGCATGTTGCCCCGCCAGGTCTGGACCCTGATCCGGGAAAAGGTTTCGATGACCTCGATGACCGATCTGGTGGAAAATATCACTTTCTACTTCAAGTACAACGTCCCGTTCTACACCAAGTATTTCGGCTGGCAGTACGGCGGCAACCTGCTGACAGTGCTGTTTATCCCGGCCGGTATCTACGGCGCGTACCGTCACTGGCGCTCCGAGCACAAAACTTTCTGGTTCTGGCTGGCCGTGTTCCTGATCACCGGTCCCGTGTTGAACACCTATATGAATTTCAAGCTGGGCTACTCCCAGTTCGACCAGTTCCCCCAGGCGATGCACGAGGTCCGCGAGCGCGATTACTTCTTCATCGTCTCGTTCGTCTTTTTCGGGGTCTGGAGCGGTCTGGGGCTGGCCGCGATTGCCGACCGCCTGAGACGGGCTTTCGACGTGGGAGGCGAGCAGGCAAGGCTCGGTCCGCCGGCTTTCGCCGCGATTGCCGCCGTAGTTCTGCTGCCGTGTTTTGTGCCGCTGGCTGTCAATTACAACGAGGCCGACCGCAGCGGGAACCTGATCCCCTCCCAGTACGCGCGCAATATCATGAACTCGCTCGACGAGGGCGGAATCCTGTTCACCAACGGGGACAACGACACTTTTCCGCTCTGGTATATCCAGGAAGTGGAGGGAGTGCGTCCCGACTGCCGCGTGGTTAACCTCAGCCTGCTCAATACGAACTGGTACATCAAGCAGATGAGGGATCACCAACCCGGAGTCCCGATCAGCTACAGCGACGAGCAGATCGACCAGATGCTGCCGATGAGGCTGCCCCGGGATATCCCGTTCAAATTCGGCGAGATCGACCTCAAATTCCCGCAGGGTTCGGTGCTGTATGTCAAGGACATGGTGCTGCTCGATATTATCCGCACCAACAAATGGAAACGGCCGATCTATTTCACCACCACCGTCCCCGGGCACAACCGCGTCGGACTCACGCCGTTTTTGACCATGGAAGGCGGAGTGTACAGGATCAACCCGCGCAAGGCCGTCGAGCTGGCCCAGGGCGACCCCAATTTACAGCCTGTTCCCGGAGTCCCGGAAGTGTTTATCGATGTCCGCAAAACGGACAGCCTGCTCTACAATGTCTACAGCTACAAAACGTTTTTCCGGGAACAGAAAGGCGGCGAGGAAGCCAACGTCCGGCTGGCCTCACATTTCGCTGCGCCGTTCGCCTGGCTGGGCAGCGCGTATCAGAATCAGGGCAAGCTCAAGGAGTCGATCAAGGCCAACCAGTGGGCGCGCAAGTTTTTCGAATCTCCCCACCAGTGGGATTTCGCCCTGGCCAACCTCTACGCCCAGAACGGTCAGTACCGGGAATCCCGGGAGATGCTGGATTCATTTGCCAGCTTCTCCGGCCAGCCGGTTCGTCCGGCCATGTACCAGCAGCTTGCCCAGTTTGCCGTCAACAACAACGACTTGTTCGAGGCCAGCGGCTTCCTGAACGATGCGATTGCGCTGGACCCGGACAATCGAAACTCCTACGTCAATTTGTTCATGCTCTACCATCGCGCCGACAGCCGCGAGGAAGCCATTCAATCCTTGCAGCGTTACCTCGACCGGTTCCCCAACGACAGTATCGTGGCGGCCGAGCTGGAAAAATACCGCGCCGGCGGAGAATTCGACGTCCAGAAAGCACTCAGCGCCCAGCCTTGAGCGCGATCGGCATGTCTGCGCGCTACGCGGGCGACGCACAGATTTGATCCGCCATGACGGCCCCCGGGCAGCGACGCTGCGGGGGCCTTTCTTACCAGGAGGTCTTCCGCTCCGATGCGTTCTGTCTGGTTACACGGCTGGGCCGCCGATTCACGGGTTTTCACCGGTATCATCAACCAGCTGAAACAACCTGTCGCCACCTCGGCCCGGCTGGTCGACCTGCCCTGGACCGGCTCCGGTGACGAACCGGATCGATTACCGGCATACGCGGACGCCGTGCTGGATGCGGTCAGTTCCATACCGGCAGAGGAAACGGTTACGCTGGTGGGCTGGTCGCTGGGTGCGATGGTGGCGTTGGAAGCCGCGTCCGCACTGGCGGCAAGAGTGGCCGGACTTGTGCTGATCTCCGGTTGCGGCCGGTTCGTGCGCCAGACGGCCAACCCGCACGGCCAGGATCCGCGGGTGGTCCGGGCCATGCTCCAGCGCCTGCACCACGATCCAGGGCGGGTTGTGGAACAGTTCCTGGCCGGGATGTTCGCGCCGGGCGAGGAAGAAAAGCGGGACAGGTTTATCGATAATCCGGGAGGGGAGTACCGGGGATTCAACCCGGACCGGCTTGCCCGCGGCCTTCGCTACCTGCTGGAAACCGATGTCGAATCCTTGCTGCCGGCGATACCCTGTCCCGCATTGGTGATCCACGGCGACCGGGACCCGGTGGTCGACCGCAGGCTTGGTGAACGTCTGGCGAGTTCACTGCCCGGCGGCATCCTGCATAAAATCGAGGGCGCCGGGCATGCTCCTTTCCTGGACGACAACGGACAGCTTGCGGAATTGATCGGGGATTTTATCGTATCAGCGGGGAGGTGAGGCCGACGTGAGCACGCGCAAAACCGGCCGGGACAGCCGGGTCAACAAGAAGATCATGGCGCTGCATTTTTCGCGCAGCGCATCAACATACGAAAAACATGCCACACTCCAGCGTGAAATCGCCTGGCAGCTGGTCGACTGGGCCGCGCCCCGGCTGGATTTCCCCGGCGGCGGACCACGCGCGGCGCTGGATATCGGTTGCGGGACCGGGTTCCTGACCGGGTTCCTGCTCGACAGGCTGCATCCCGGGTCGCTCGTTGGAATCGACCTGGCCGGCGGGATGCTTGACCGGGCGCGTGGTGTTTGTGTCAACGGCACGGTGAGGCTGGTCCGGGCCGATGGCGAGCGCCTGCCGTTCGCCCCGGCCAGCTTCGACCTGGTGGCCAGCAGCACGGCTTTCCAGTGGTTCGCCGCCCCCGCCGACTCGCTGGCCCGGATCGGGCGGGTGCTCGAGCCTGGCGGACGGCTGGTGTTCGCCACCATGGGCCACGGCACTCTTCGCGAACTCAAAGAGAGCTACCGCGAGGCGGCCGGGAGGATGGGAATCAAACTGGCCGTCGGGCGCTACGGTCCTCCGCTGATGGGCGAACCGGAACTGAACAACGCTCTTCAGGCCGCCGGGTACAGCGGGATCGAATGCGAATGCCGGACCAAGCTGGAGTATTTCCCCGGCTGCCGGGAGTTTATCCGCTCGCTGAAAGCGCGGGGAGCGAACAACCCCAATTTCCGGCCGATGAGTATCGGGGCCGAACGGCGGCTGCTGAGTCTGCTGGCCGAGACCTACGAACGGCGGTTCACCTCTGATGGACTCGTTTACGCAACCTATGAGGTAATATTCTGCTCCTGCCGACGGGAGAACGGTTGAAAGGCTATTTTGTCACCGGCAGCGACACCGGCCTGGGCAAAACAGCGGTGGCCGCGGCGCTCTGCCTCTTGCTGCGCAGACGGGGGACTGACGCCGTGCCGGTCAAGCCTGTCCAGACAGGCGTGGCTCCCGGTGAGCCGGGCGACCTCGAACACTGCCTGGAGGTAATCGGGCTGAGGCCGGACGCCGACGATCTTGCGCTGATGAATCCCTGCCGTTTCCGCCTGCCGGCATCACCGCACCTGGCCGCCGAACAAGAGAATACCGTTGTCGATATCTCCCTCCTGGAAAAATGCTGCCGGGAACTTGCCGCGCGGCACGATATGCTGATTGTCGAGGGAGCGGGCGGCCTGCTGGCGCCGCTGACCCGGGAGGTGACCACCCTGGATTTCGCCGCGCGCCTGGGCTTGCCGCTGATCATCGTTGCCCGCGCGGGACTGGGGACGATCAACCACAGCCTGCTCACTGTGCGCGCCGCGCGCGAGGCCGGGATGGATGTGGCGTGCGTGGTGCTGAACCGATCTCAATCTGAACCGCCGGGAGAGGACGAGAAAAAAATCGAGGCGGACAACGTGCGGATTATCGCGAAGCTGGGCGGAGTTGAAGTGCTCGGGCCGCTGCCGCACGTGCCGGGAGCGGGAGAGGACGTGGCGGCGACACGCAAACTGGCGGCTCAACTGGCGAATATTTTTCCCGCTGATTCCATTACCCTCTGAAAATCTTGCTCGCCCAGCGCCGCGCTCAGGGAAAACCTGATCCGGCTGCTGCCAGTCGGCACAGTGGGCGGCCGCACCGCCGGGGCGAAAATTTTATCGTGGCTGAGTTCTGCGGCGACTTCCACCGCCGAGGAGGCCTCCCCCACCACCGCCGGCACGATCTGGGTGGTGCTGCCCAGTGTGTCCACGCCGGCCGAGTTCAGCAGCACCCGCAGCCGTGATGAGTACACCCGCAGCCGCTGGCGCTCCGGCTCGGCTGCGCGGACAATCTCCACCGCCGCGCTAACAGCCGCCATCAGCGGCGGAGGCGGAGCCGTGCTGAAAATAAACGAGCGGCACGTGTTCAGCAGGTACTCCCGCATTTTAGAGCCGCAGGCCACATAGGCCCCCGCCACCCCGAACGCCTTGCCCAGCGTGCCCAGCAGCAGGAAATCCTCTTCCGGGTCCAGCCCCTCCGCCGCAGCCAGACCCCGTCCCTCCGGCCCCAGCACTCCCACCGCGTGGGCTTCGTCGGCTACCAGCAGCGCGCCATGCTCCCGGCAGATATCCGACAGCTCGCGCAACGGCGCACGGTCGCCGTCCATGCTGAACACGGTATCGGTGATCACCACCCTGCGGCCCGGTTTATCCCTGTCCTTTGCCAGTAACCCGGCCAGGTGGTCACAGTCGTTGTGCTGAAACCGTCGCAGGCTTGCGCCGGAAAGCCGGGCGCCGTCGTAGAGGCAGGCGTGGCACAGACGGTCGAGGTAGAGGAAATCGCCGCGGGAGGCCAGTGACGGCAGGACACCCACCCCGGCGGCGTAGCCTGAGCTGAATGTGAGCGTGCAAGACGTGCCGTGGAACGAGGCCAGGTCGCTTTCGGCCTGCTCGTGGAGTTCGCTGCTGCCGGAAATCAACCGGCTCGCTCCCGAGCCGGCTCCCCAGCGACGGGCGGCGTCGGCAAGCGCGCACGTCAGCCGGGGATCGTTGCGGATACCGAGGTAATCGTTGGAGGCCAAGTCGATCAGCTCGCGGTTGTCGATCGTGATCCGCCCCGGCGCCGATGCCCTGTGCGAGCGGCTTTTCAGCTTACGGAGCAGCCCCGCGGCTTCCAGTTCATCCAGCCTGTCGACGGCAAAGTTCCACCGGTTGTCAGCCACGTACTCCTCCCGCGGACCATTTTCGCAATTCAGCGGATTCCCAGTTTTTTCAGCGCACTGTAGCAGCACCGTTCCGGCTCGGCGACACCCTCGAGGCAGTACAGCTCCCGGCCCAGAAACCGTCCACCGTCCAGTTCCCGCTCGTAGACATCCACCAGCCGGCCGCGCTCGCAACTGATACATCGCTCGCTCTGCTCTTCGAGCAGTTCGGCTGAATGAGCGTCCACCAGGGCCTGGCTCCTCTCCGGCTCGAACCTCTCCGGCCCGCGCTCATCGATTTCCCACCGTCCCGGGCGGGTCAGCACCAGCCGGCCCTCGTCCAGGGCCGGCTCCGCCTCGAATGTGACCAGGTCCCCCCGCGCCAGGCAGAGCCTGTGCTGCACCCCGGAGCCGATCGGCAGGTAGACGAAATCCTCCATCCGCGTGCGTCCCAGGAAACACTCGGCGAAATTGACCAGGTAGCCGCGCAGCGAGAGCCTGCTGTGCTTGGGATAGACAGTTTTCACCAGCCGCGGCCCCACAAAATTGATCCGGCCATAGATCTCCAGCCGACGGCCCAGGTTATCTCTCAGCCAGTCCTCGAACTCCTCGAGTTCCTCTTGAAACAAGCGGTAGGAGCTGTCATCGAGCTGGACCTCCGGTATCTTGTGCAGCTTCTCGTCGTAATAGAACCGGCAGTTCGTACAGTTTTTACCGGGGTAGTTATAGCCTTTCTCGCAGCGGGCGCCTTTTTCCAGCAGACGGCAGCGCCATTTGAAATAGATACAGCCCTCGGGAAGGCATTTCTTTACTTTCAAGACGTGGTAAGCGCTGACACGGCCAGCGAATGACTGATGGCTCTGGAGCTTGCAGCGGAAGATATCGGTCCGCTTATACTGGTTGATCATCGCTCCCTCCCTCGCTTGCTGCCGGTCCACGAACTCTTTGCGCACCGGCGTATCTGTTTCCAAAGATGGGCCTGCGGGGAACCTATTTCAACAGAAAAGTGTAGAAATTACATGGAGTTTCCGTTATATTTATAGGGTTCGGTTCCTCACCGGGCAGACCCTTACCGGAACAGGGCGATACCTACCCACGATAATAAAGCACAACCACAGGCAGGGACAGGATGGACCCCGTACTATTAACGTCACTTTTGACTTTAGGTTTACTCGGACTTCTTTTCGGCGGCGGACTGGCGTTCGCCAGTAAGAAATTCGAGGTCAAGAAAGAACCCCGGCTGGCGAAAGTGATCGATCTGCTGCCGGGATCCAATTGCGGCGGCTGCGGTTATCCCGGCTGCAGCGCGTTCGCCGAGGGCGTGCTGCACGGCGATGTGGCGGTAACGGCCTGCGGACCCGGCGGGCAGGAAACCGCCGAGAAAATCGCCAGGTTTCTGGGGATCGAGCTGGACGATACGACCCCGATGGTGGCGGTGGTGCAGTGCCAAGGCGGAAAAAGCCTGGCCGCCGACCGCTACGAGTACGAGGGGATCAAAAGCTGCCAGATCGCACATCTCACCGGCGGCGGACACAAGGCCTGCCAGTACGGCTGCCTGGGCTTCGGCGACTGCGAGCGCTCCTGCAATTTCGGAGCGATCAAGATGAGCGAGGACGGCCTGCCGGTGGTGGACGAGGAGAAATGCACCGCCTGCGGAGCCTGCGTTCGAGCCTGCCCGCGCGGGATCATGAGGCTGATCCCCGTGACCCAGCAGGTATACGTGGGCTGCGTGAGCCAGGACAAGGGCAAGTCGGTCAAGAATGTCTGCAAGGTCGGCTGTATCGGCTGCACGATATGCGCCAAGGTAACCCCCAGCGGTGCGATCAAGATGAACGGCAACCTGCCGGAGATCGACCCCTCGGGCACGGACCTGGTGGTGGCGGTCCACAAGTGCCCGACCGACAGCCTGGTGGACCGGGTCAAGGTGCGAAGCAAGGTTTCGATCGATACCAAGTGCGACGGCTGTACCGACTGCGTGAAAGTCTGTCCCGTCAAAGGGGCGATCGAGGGCGAAGAGGGCCAGCGTCACAAGATAGTCTGGGACAAGTGTATCGGCTGCGGAATCTGTATCCCGGTCTGCCCGCCCAACGCGATCCATGCAGTCGGCGCGCTGGGCTACGCCGTTGACGAGCGCAAGGGATCGGCCAAGCAGCCAAACGCCAGGAGCAGGTAACTCCGCTTGCGCGGAACTATCTTGCTTGCACTTTGCAAAACTTTGAGTTAGAATCCCAGGAGTCGGCCCGGAACCATCAGCGGGACGGCTCTTTTTTTAACCGTCCCACGAGAGGGACCTGCTAAAGTGAAACACCTCCTGCTGCATGCCTGCTGCGCGCCGTGTTCTCCCTGCGTGCTCCGCGACCTGGGCCGGGAATACCGGGTCACCGTCTTTTTCTACAACCCGAATATCCAAGGCCGCGATGAGTACGAGCTGCGGCTGGAGGAAATCCAGCGCCTGTGCGCTGATCTCGAGCTAAGGCTGATCGAGGGCCCCTACGACCCGGAGCGCTTTTTCGACCGGGTGGGCCCGCTGGAGCATACGGGCGAGGGCGGCGAGCGCTGCGAGCAGTGTTTCCAGCTGCGGCTCGAGGAGACGTTCCGGATCGCCGACCGGATCGGGGCGGACCTGGTGGCGACCACCTTGTCGGTAAGCCCGCACAAGAACGCCGGGCAGATCAACAGAGCCGGCAGTCGCGCCGAGGCCGACGGCGAGGGCGTGGTGTTTCTCGAAGCAGATTTCAAGAAACAGGACGGATACCGCAAAACGTGCGAGCTGGCCCGCGAGTACGATTTCTACCGCCAGGATTTCTGCGGCTGCTCGTTCAGCAGGAAAGAACGGGAGGGGAGGGAAAATGCTCACCGAGCCGATCCCGGCCGATGAGTCACTGGACACCACCGGCCTCTACTGTCCGATCCCGGTTATTAAAACCGCCGAAAAGATGAAGGGTCTGCCGGTGGGTACGGTGCTGGAGGTGATCAGCGACGACGGAGGAATCGAGGCCGACCTGCCCGCCTGGTGCGTGGGTTATGGCCACGACTATCTGGGTTCTTTCCGCGACGGCGCGTGCTGGCGCCTCTACGTGAAGAAAAATGCGGTGGACTGATGAATTTCTGGCCTGTCAGTTACAATTACCTTGCCCTGCCGCTGATCCGGGCAGTGCTCCACCTGGCCTCCCCGTTCGTGGCCAAACTCTCCCAGGGCCTGAAGGGACGCAGGACGAGCTTTCCCGCAATCGAATCGTTTATCGCCGATCATCCCGGCGGCCAGGCCGCCGGCGGTATCCTGTTCCACGCCACCAGCGTTGGCGAATATCTCCAGGCTGCGCCGCTGATGCAGGAAATAAAACGGGTGGACAGCTCCGTTCCGCTCTATCTGTCATTCTTCTCGCCATCGGTGGAAAAGCGCGCCACCGGCTGCTGCCACGCCGATCTCGCATTCTACCTGCCCGAAGACACCCGCACCAACATGCGGCGGATGATCGGACTGCTTGCGCCGCGGCTGATCGTGGTCAGCAAGTTCGATATCTGGCCCAACCTGGTCTGGGTAGCGGCCGGAGAGGGCGTTCCGGTTGCGGTCACCGCCGGGACGTTGTCGCCGGATTCTGGCAGGGTGCGCGGCGCCGCCGCCAGTTTCCACCGCAGTTTTTAC
>VRUH01000008.1:0-7038 GCA_019456185.1 Candidatus Glassbacteria bacterium
CCCGGTGAAATCAGCTCCGTGGCAGCCGGCGCAGTAGTTCAGGCCGGTGGCGATCAGACGTTCGGCGTGGAAGTCCTCGTGGCCGCTCTGCAGCCAGCCGGCGGCGGGGTGGCCGCTGGGGCCGTCGTGGCACTCGAAACAGCTTCTGCCCGTGTTCCCGCCGCTGAAATCCGCTCCGTGGCAGGTGGCGCACTCATCCAGCCCGCGGATCGTGGCCTCGAGGCCGTGGAAATTGGCGTGCGCCGGATCGAGGAAGCCCTCGTCGGGGTGCCCGCTGGGACCGTTATGGCAATCCCAGCAGGTGACATTGGTGTAACCGCCCCTCAGGTCCGCTCCGTGGCAGGCCGCGCAGTAGTTTTCACCATTGGTGTCGTAACGGTCGCCGTGGAATGCGTTGCCCCTGTCAACAAAACCGGTGGCCGGGTGCCCGCTCTCGGATGGATGGCAGGTATTGCAGCTCTGGCCGCTGGTGCCGCCGTTGAAATTCTCACCGTGACAGCGTGCGCAGTCTTCCAGCCCACGAGTTACGGTAGCCTGGTTATGTCCTCCACCATAAAAACGAACGGAGTATTTCAGCCAAACAGCTTCCCTAGGATGTCCGCTGGGTCCGTTGTGGCAGTAGTAACAACTCGTACCACCATGTTCCTTACCGCGGTAGTCCTCACCGTGGCATTCCGTGCATCCCCCGGTTCCCTCGGTCGCCACAACGTCACCGTGGTAATTGGCACTGGAAGAGAGGAGGTAGCCCTCCGGATGGCCGCTGGGACCGTCGTGGCACTGGTAGCACGAGGTGCCGCCGTGGTCCTCGCCGCGGTAGTCCTCGCCGTGGCATTCCCCGCACGAGATCAAGCCGACCGCGGCGATTTTCCGCCCGTGGAAATCCTCGCTGGTCGATTTCATCCAGTCCGCCGGATGGACATCGCCGGCCGGATCGTGGGGGCTCTTACGTTCGGCGCAGCCGCCGGCCAGGGCAAGCGCCAGAGCCAGCGGCATGACAGACAAGATGTAGAGGCGCTTGGTCATTGATCTTCTCTATTCGCCGTGGCAGACCGCGCAGACCGGGTCGGCCCCGGTTTCCTCGCCGTGGCAGGACGTGCACTGTTCCAGGTTGATCCGCGCCTCGATCGCGTGACGGCCGCCGGAGGTCCGGCTGGCCCACAGGCCGCGCTGATGGGAACGCGGATAGACATTCTCTTCGAAATGGCACTCGGCGCAGAAATCCCTGCTCTCGTGGCAGGCCGCGCATTCGATGCGGCCTGAGCGGACGTCCAGCGGGTGCTTGAATTCGTAGCCCGGCGGGTGGGGACGGTTGCCGAAAAACAGGTTGTCGCCCTGGTGACACTCCATGCACCAACTGCGTTGGTGGCATGCCATGCAACTCTCTGCATTGTCGATCTTGGCATCGTCTCCGTGCTGGCGGTGGCGGATCCATTGCGAGAAGTTGTGGTCGGCAGGAATTTTACCGCGCTTCTCCTGTATCTTGCCGCGTCCCTCAAGGTGGCAGGTTGTACACGCATTGGGAGCCCGCATCCCATTGTGGCAGTCAATGCAGAGGTCCATAACGGGGTAAGTTCCCATCCCGGGCAGATGCAAATCAGCCGCACTTGCAGAAGACGAAACGCCCTTGTGGCAGAGGTCGCAGGCGAATTCCTGCTCGATGTGCACCTGGTGGTTGAACAGGGGGCTGTAGTCCTCGACCCGATAGTAAACATCGAGGTTATCCATGTCCGGGTGGCACAAGGAGCAGTTGTCGGTATCCTCGATGTCGTGGCAGGCCTCGCAAACGTCCATGCCGGGTATCAGGTTGTCCGTGCCCGAGATGCTTTCGGCGGCTCCGGCGTGGCAGGTCTCGCACTCCAGCTCCATCCCTTCCACATGCATGTCATGGGGGAAAATGATCGTAGGCTGGCTGCCGGTGGAGGATACCGCCACGGCTGCGAGCGCCAGTGCCAGCGCCAGGACTGCCGTGCAGGCGAGATTTATTTTTCGCTTAGTGGTTTTCATGGCCCATGCTTGTAGTGTGTCTGAAAGCGCTGGTGAAATTGACGTTCAGGTTGATCAGCACGCGCCAGTCCTTGCCGAACATGTCGTTGTTGACATCCTCGAACTCGATACCCGCCTCCACAACCTCGCTCGGTTTCCAGTGCATGCCGAAAATAGTGCTGAACAGGTAGTCGCGGTCGGACTCGTTGTCCAACTCGTAGTAGCGGAAGCGCGAGTAATCGAATGTGCCGAACAACTCGAACTTGTGGTGCGCCAGCGGGAGGCTGCCGCCGAGGGCGAACCCATCCTCGTCGCCGCCGAAGCCGTGGCCCATGTAGTAGTTGGCCCAGCCGTAGGGGCCGGAGGCGCCGAGGGTGAGATAGCCGCTGGTCTCGTCCTCCATCATGATCGAGGAGTAGCTGGCGTTAAGCGAGACCTCGTTTTTCAGGAAGATATTCACGCCGCCGCGGAGCTGGTTGTTGCCCTCCGGCTCGAACTTCCGGCGGTAGTAGCTCTGGTAGAACAGGCGCGGCTGGTAGTGTTTGAACTCGCCGAAGAAGTTGAACTTCTTGTGGCCCTGGTAGCGCAGCCGGACCTGGCCTTTCTGGATCTGGTCGGTCAGCATGTTAAAGTCCAGGCGGCTGTAAAGCTTGAACCCGTTGGGCAACGTGGCGTCGGCGTTGACCCCGAACTCGCGGAAAGCGGTTTCACCGTAGCGGTTTTTCTGGTACCAGCCCGCTCCGATAGTCAGTTCGGAGACAGGCTTCACGCGGACATACAGGCCGCCGGAGCCGGCCCTGTCATAGCCTCTGGAGTCGAACTTGCGGGAGAAGGGGCTTTCCGAGCCGACATAGCCGGTGAACTTGAATTTAGGACTTTTGCTCAGTTCGAGCTTGACCCCGTCCAGCGTCATGCTCCCCGGGCCCAGGTGCAGCCACTGGCGGCCCACGCTCAGTTTACCGCCCCGGGTGTCCCACTGCAGATAAGCATTGTACATCCGCCAGTTGGGGTCGGAGGAGTAATCGACACTCAGGTCGTCGGAGAGGCGCATGTAGGTATTGAAGCTGACCGAGTTCTTTTCGCCCACGCCCTTGAGCTTGAGGCGCAGGTACTGGTAGAAACGGTAGTTTTCGTCGGATTCAGCGAGGTCGTCGTGGTGCAGGTGCTCGTAGCTGTAGAGACTGGAGCGGGCCTGGCCGGTATAGAGGAAAGTCATCGCCCGGCTCAGCGACGGCAGCAGGAGGCAGACCGTCAGGGCGCAAATCGCAAGTTTTGGTTCAAGCCTGGTCATCGGTTCAATCTAGCTTAAGGAGATCGTGCCGGAGAGGGCTTGTCCGGCCCCGGTAGGTTGCAACATCGCAACATTTTAAAAGTTTGATAATACTTTGTCAACAGTTTTCTATGTTATTGATTGACTGGATATTATGAGAATGATAATTAATTTAAAATACCCTTTCCGACACCGGAATTCAGATTGTGCTTAATTTCACCATCCCGGTCTGAGTGGATTAACGAAGTGAACCGGAAATGGTATCACCGGCGGAGATAATTGTTGCAATGCGGGAAAAGAAGGCGGATTAGCTTGAGAGGTCCACCTGCTGGACAGGGAAGGGAAATGGCCGGATTATGTCCGTTCGATCATTCCTTGGCCGCTGTCGAATCACCCAGCGACTGCAGTTTGTGCAGCAGGTCGATCAGGTCCTGGTCGCGCTGCCGGGCAGCCTCATCGAAGGATATTACCCGCTGCAGGGGCCCGTACCTCCCATCAAAAAGGGATGTGGAGAGTGAGATAATCAAGTTGCCGGAGGAATCGAACTTATGGTAGACCGGCGAGTGCTCGTCCCAGCCCAGGTAAATCAGCTCCTCGAGCAAAAAATCCGGTATCTCGCTAACAATCGATGGTTCGGCCGCAGGCCGCAGGTCGAGCAGAAACTCGTTCGGGATCCCGCGCGGAACAGACGGCAGGGGACCCTCCGCGTCGTCGCCGCAGCCGATCGCCAGCAGGACAGACACGGATAGCAGTAATGAGATAGCCAGCCTGGTCAACTCGCACCGTTCCGTCGTATTATGGAAAAAGGCCCGGAAATTACCCCTCCTAAGATTGTAATAAGCATTCCGGAAGATAATTGCAAGTTTTTCTCAAAGAGAAAAAGGCCGATAGTTCGGATAAAAGACAACCGGGCGGTCAGCGGGTGGCGGTATAGAGATAAGTTACCCCGAAGGTGAGCTTTTTCGCCGACGGCTCTCGGAAGCCGGCCTCGTGCAGGCTGGCGGTTATCCGCGCCGGGGGCAGGAACGACTGGATCGAGCTGGAGAGGTAGCTGTACGCCCCGCTGTCTGCCGAGAGCAGCCTGCCGGCTGCCGGCACGGCGATCCTGAGGTATGGTTTATAGAGCGCGCGCAGGAACCTGCCCTCCGGCGGAGCGAATTCCAGGATCGCCACGGTCCCGCCGGGCCGCAGCACCCGTGCGATCTCGCCCAGGCCGCGGGCGAGGTCCTCGAAATTGCGCACGCCGAAGGCTACCGAAACGAAATCGAATTGCCCGGCTCTGAACGGCAGCACCAGGCCGTCGGCGCAGCAGGTGGAGAGCGCAAACTTGCTCCGGGAGAATTTAGCGGCCGCCGCGGCGCACATCCGGCTGGAGAAATCAGCGGCCACAACCCGGCAGCCGCCCTCCAGGCCGCGGGCCAGCTCCAGGGCCACAGCGCCGGTGCCGCAGCAGAGATCGAGACCGGTCCGGGGGTTGCGCGCCGCCACGGCGCGGGTGAGCGCGCGCCGCCAGGCGCGGTCGCGGCCGCCGCTCAGCAGAGCGTTGAGCAAGTCGTAGCGGCCCGCGATCCTGTCGAACATGGATTGGACGTCAGTTGCTTTCGGCAAACCGGTCGATCCCCAAAAAAGTAACCGGCAACCGCTTTGGCCGCGGTCGCCGGATTTTTTCTCGTGACAATGATCCGTGGCAGCTACTGGCTTTTGAGTTCCTCCACCATCGCGGCCATGTTCTCGGCCGGGACGTCCTTGGGCACGTCGTGGGCCGGGCTGAACACGTAGCCGCCGTCGCGGCCGATAGTGTCGCACAGCCAGCGGGTTTTTTCGCGCACCCCTTCGGCGGTGGCGCCCGGCAGGGTGCGCTGGGTGCTCATCCCGCCGAAAAAGCTCATCCTGTCCCCGTGGCGGCGCTTGATCTCGACAATATCCATCACCTCGGGCTGGAACGGGTTGAACATCTCGACCCCGATCTCGATCAGCTCGCCCATGATCTCGCTCACGTCGCCGCAGGAGTGGATCATCACGTGCATCCCCGCCTCCTTGCAGGCCTTGTACTCGGCCGCGGCGCGGGGCTTGAAAAACTCACGCCACATCTCGGGGCCCATGATCAGGCCGTGCTGCTGGCCCCAGTCGTCGCCGAACAGGATTGCGTCGATATCGTAGCGCGCGGTGCCCTCGATAATTTTCAGGTTCCACTCCAGGATCGCATCCAGCAGCTCGTGGACAAACGCCGGGCGCTCGACCATGTCCATCAGCAGGTTCTCCAGTCCTCTCAGGGTCCAGGCCCGCTCGAACAGGGTGAAGCCGAAATCGTTGACCCGGAATAAATCAGGATTCCGCTCGCCGAACGTGTCGAAGCCGGCCCAGCGTTTCTGCTCGAACGGGTCCGGGAATTCAAAACCGTCCAGAGTCGGCTCGGGGAGCACCAGTGCGCCGTGATCGACATTGCCGATATCCTTGTCCAGGGTCCTGTCCCAGATAACCCCGAACTCGTCGCGCCAGAAATCGGGCCTGACCTCCTGCCAGGTGTCGGCGGCCACGGCCTCGGTTTTGGCGAAATGGTTGCCTATCGCCCGGTCGAGATCCTCGGTGCCCAGCAGGTCCGAGAGCTTTTCACGCGCCGGGATCGTGAAGGTGATATGCCAGGGAGTGACATCGGGCTGCTCGTGGTTGAGCGCCATGATAACTCGTTCGCGGGGTGTCATCGCTCGCCGTCCGCCTCGTTTACAAGTTTACGGGGATGGTTGCTTTTAGCGCTGATTCGTTCTATTTCGATCCGGACTACTGCCGTGCGGCCCAGTACTTTTTCGCTGTAAGGACCCTCGGGACCACCGTACTGGCGCATGATCGTATCCAGGGCCGCCTTGCGCTGGTGCGGGTCCCGAACCAAGACAGCCGTTCCCCAACCGATAACGCTGCTGTAGGCCATGGTCCAGCCGCAGGCGCTTTCCGCTTTAATTACACCGACATCGGCCTCGAGTTCGAAACAGACCCTGACGCCGTGGTTCAGCATGCCCAGCTTGCGGCCATCGGGCGCGCAGTGGAAATAGAGCGACCCCCCCGTCGTAGCCGAAACAGACCGGCACCAGATACGGTTCGCCCTCGCTGAGGAAAGCCAGGCGGCAGACAGCGGCCCGCCGGATTATCCGGTCGATTTCCCGGCGGTCGGTGATTTCACTTTCGTCCCGGCGCAATTTTTCTGTCCGGTAAATATGGAGGGGTAAGTGGAAACCTGTAGTTACGTGAATTTAATTCCCGCCGCTTGGGGACGCAAGCGCGGGCGGGGGAAGAGAGGCCGATGGCTTAAACGCCCGCCGGCGTCTTCAGGCACTTGCATCAGAGTGGGAATCTTTTCCAGCTCACCAGGCCAGACGGCCCGGAGCGTGGTCCCGCAGTTCCAGTTCCAGGCTTTCCTCCATCACGTACTCATCGCTGCGGCGGCGGGTACGGGACTCGAGTTTGAGCGGTCCCTCGCCGGAGGCGCTGAATACTGCCGCTCTCGTATCGACCCCGGGGCCGGGCAGCGAGGAGCGGTAGACATAATGGCCCGCCCCGAACCGTCCGGGGCCCAGCAGCCGGCCGAAAAAATCGTAGCGGCCGTGAATGCCGGGGACGCCGGGGAAATTGAAGATCCGCAGGTCCACGTAGCCGCCGTTGGCGAACGCGGCGGGCAGCATGAACTCCAGCTCGCTGCCCCGGTCGTACCAGAGCGCGTTGCGCAGCACAGCCACTTCCCAGTCCATCTGCGATTTGATCCGGCGGATATGCTCGCTCTGCCGTCCGCTGCC
>VRUH01000008.1:7048-49520 GCA_019456185.1 Candidatus Glassbacteria bacterium
CGTATCCTGGCTGCTGTGGCGGATGCTGAGATCCAGCCCGGCGCGCACCGTGAACCGGCGGCCGTCCCAGCGCGAATTTTCTCTTATCACGCTGAGCATAAACCACCCGTAGCGATTTATCCGCACCGTGCCCGTGCTGCCGTTGACCCAGTAGTAGGAGTAGGCGTAGCTGTAGCGCCAGCGCGCGCCGCGGGCCAGGGGGAGCAGCTCGAACGGGTTCAGCGCCGCCTCGGTGATTACAAATGCCAGATTGCTGTTCTGCATCGTGCTTGCACCTTCCCGGGGGATTTTTTATCGTTGCGTACATTGTTACTACCCATGAACCGCTAAGGGGGTTCCAAGCAGGATACGTGCCAGAGAGGGGTGTGCGGTGTAAGCGCTGTGATTTATGAAGATAGAAGGTTAAAGGCTGAAGCTTATATTGGTGGATTAAATATTGCGCCAATTACTGTTACTCCGTGAGTAACAGTAAATTTTACTTTATGCCGGGAGTATAGGAGAGCAGATTAATGTGGCTTCCATGTTTACCGCCGGATATTTCACCCTGAGTAGAGGCAGATGATAACTTTGTTAATCCTCCACTGTCTGGATTGAAAAATGCTTTTATCGTATGCATCCCCATGGAAATGTGGCGTTCTAAATAGAAGACATAACTGGAGTTATTTTGCCTAAGGAACGGCAAATCATAGCCGAAAGCAGTAAGATAACCGAAATTATAAAAATCGAGATATACGTGCGAGTTTTCTCCCGGAATTACAGGTAAGAAGTGTTGAAGAAAAATGGCGTTCAGCCGGCGTATTTCTCCATCGCGTTTTACCAGCGTGGCTACATAGGAGGTATCGAATATATTCAGTTGAACAAACGTTGTGTCCGGAGCATATCCCCAGTGGTAGATCGAGCGGCAACTGTCGATCAAAAAACTTACAGATAAGGAATAAGAATTCCCCTGCTGCTGGCTGCTGACTTCCATTACTTCCAGAAAAGCTTTTCCGTAGCGGGTATTTTGCGCGGTTTGTTCATATCCCCAGGAATAATCCGTATCGATCACACTGTACTCCCACTTGGCTCCAACCTCCAGAGGGAACATTTCAGGTGGAGTATAAACCGGTTTTGCCGGTGGCCCGCCGTCATCATCAGTAACCGGCCGCGTCGGTTCGTCCCCGCAACCGTTCAGCAGCAGAAACAGGACAAGCATGCCGATTTTGAATACTCTGGATTCCATTACCCCGCCTGCGTTGAATGTTCATGAAATAATATACGCAAGGTGGATGCCAATGGAGAATGAGAATGTAACGTATTTATTTTAAACGAGATAAGGCTTGGTTGAAAGCGGGAGGGATAATATATGTTACTAACACGGTAACAGTGGCGCAAAAAAGGGCGGACACATAGGTCCGCCCCTGCAACGAAATTTCGGATAATAAAACACCCGTAGGGGCGACGCATGCGTCGCCCGCCACAGAATTGGATTAAAATCTAGCTGATCCGCGTCCCCGGCGGGAGGTCCGCCTCCGGGTCGATCGTGGTCAGGCCGAGCAGCTCATCCTTGCCCTCGCCGGCAACCGCCGCCAGCACCATCCCCCGGCTCTCGATCCCCATCACGGTGCGCGGTGCCAGGTTGGCGCACAGCAGCACCTTGCGGCCCACCAGCGCTTCCGGCGTGTAATGTCCCTTGATCCCGGCGCAGACAGTGCGCTCTCCCAGTTCGCCGACATCCAGGGTGAGCCTGAGCAGCTTCTTGCTCTTGGGGATTTCTACGGCAGCGGTCACCAGCGCCACCCGGATATCCACCTTGATAAAATCATCGAGCGCGATTTTTGCCGAATCTTCCTTTCGCTGTTCTTTGTTACCCTGGTAGGTGGCTTCCTGGGCGCTGACCGCCTCGTCATCGATCTTGGGGAACAGGACCTCTACTTTGCCGATCTTGTGGCCCTCGGGTAATTTTGCGGAAAAATCCTGGCTCCACGGGTGATCGTGCCAGTCGTCGCTCAGACCAAGCTGCCGCCAGATTTTGACCGCCGAGAACGGCATGATCGGGTACATCGCCACGCTCAGCGCATAGACCGCGTGGGCGCAGATATTGAGCGCGGTGGCGCAGTCGTCGATATCGCTCTTGCGGCTGGCCCACGGGGCTTTGTCGTTGAAATACTTGTTGCAGAACCGGGCGAAATCGCCGAACGTGTCCGCAGCCTGGCGGAAGCGGAAATTGTCGATATGCTCTCCCACCTCGGCGGTGATTTTCTCCTGCCGCGCCAGCATCTCCTCGTCCAGTTCGCCCAGTTTTTTTGCACCCTGGCCGCGCGCGGGGATTTTTCCATCAAAATAGCGGCTGACAAAAGTCAGGGTCCTGTTGATAAAATTCCCGACAGTGTCGGCCAGCTCGTTGTTGTTGTGGGCCTGGAACTCGCGCAGATTGAAATCGGTGTCGCGGTTCTCGGGCATGTTGCTGCACAGGTAATAGCGCAGCGGGTCGGGCTCGAAGCGGTCGAGATAGTCGTGCAGCCAAACCGCGAAATTGCGGCTGGTGCTGAACTTGAGTCCTTCGAGGTTCAGGTACTCGTTGGCCGGCACGTTCTCTGGCAGCACGTACTTGCCGTAGGCCATCAGCGTGGCCGGGAACATCAGGGCGTGGAAGAAAATATTGTCCTTGCCGATAAAGTGCACCAGCCGGGTATTCTCCTGATCCCACCAGTATTTTTTCCACAGCTCCGGGTCGCCCTGCTGCTCGGCCCACTCGCGGGTGCTGGATATGTAACCGATAGTGGCATCGAACCAGACGTAGAGCACTTTGCCCTCGAACCCGTCGAGCGGCACGGGGATGCCCCAGCTCAGGTCGCGGGTGACAGCGCGCTCGCGAAGGCCGTCGGCCAGCATCCCGCGGCAGAAATTGAGCACGTTTTCTTTCCAGTAGTCCTTGCCGGCCAGCCACTTTTCAAGGCGCGGCTGGAGCTTGTCCAGTTTCAGGTACAGGTGCTCTGTCTCACGGACCACCGGTGTTGTGCCGGAGAGCTTGCTGCGCACGTCTTTCAGCTCCAGCGGGTCAATCGGCTTGCCGCACTTCTCGCACTGGTCGCCGCTGCACTCCTGGAAACCGCAGAAATTGCAGGTGCCCTCCACGTAGCGGTCCGGCAGGAACCTCTCCAGCTTCTCGTCGTAGAGCTGCTTCTCGGTGCGGGCGGCCATCAGGCCCTGCTCGTGGAGCTTGAGGAAGATGTCCTGGCTGGTTTCGTGATGGATCGGCAGGCTGGTGCGGCTGAAATGGTCGAAACTGATCCCGGCGCGAGAGAAAGTCTCCTTGATATGGGGATACCACTTGTCGACAACCTGCTGGGGCGTGATTCCCTGCTTGTCGGCGGTGATCGTAATCGGCACCCCGTGCTCGTCGGTGCCGCCGACATAGAGCACGTCGCGGCCGCTCAGGCGGCAGAAGCGGACGAAAATATCCGCCGGCAGGTAAGCCCCGGCCAGGTGGCCCAGATGGATCGGGCCGTTGGCGTAAGGCAGCGCGCTGGTGACCAGTACTTTTTTCTGTTCCATGCTGATATTCCCCGGCTGCAGCTGGTGAAAAAAACCGCCGCGGCCTGAAATTCCCCGGTGGCGGGGAGCGGGCCGCGGCGTAAGTCTGATTGAATCGATATTACATGCCGGCTGCGGACTTGAGCGCGTCCACCTTGTCGGTGCGCTCCCAGGTGAACGTGTCTTCCGTGCGGCCGAAATGCCCGTATGCCGCGGTCAGCTCGTAGATCGGCCGCAGGAGCTGGAGCGTGTCGATAATCACGGCGGGCTTGAGGTCGAACACCTCGCGGATCGCCGCGGCGATTTTCTCGACCGGCACATTATTTCCCTCGGCCTGGACGTAGACACTCACCGGTTCGGCCACGCCGATCGCGTAGGCCAGCTCGACCTCGCAGACAGAGGCCAGACCGGCGGCCACCACGTTCTTGGCCACGTAACGGGCCATGTAGGCCGCGCTGCGGTCCACTTTCGAGGGGTCCTTGCCGCTGAACGCGCCGCCGCCGTGACGGCCCATGCCGCCGTAGGTGTCGACAATGATCTTGCGCCCGGTCAGGCCGGCGTCGGCTTTCGGACCGCCCTCGCAGAAGGCGCCGGTGGGATTGATATAGACCTGGCGGCTCTCGACATTGTCCTTCTCGGCGTGCAGTTCCTGCTCGCTGACCAGTCCGGTGGGAGCCAGGACCGGGATCACCACCTGCTCCAGGATGTCGGTGCGAAGCTCGGCGAGCTTGTAGTCACGGGCGTGATGGCTCGAGACCACCACGTTACGGATCGCCACGGGCCTGCCGTCCTCGTACTCCACGCTCACCTGGGTCTTGCCGTCGGGATAAAGCTGGGGCAGCGTACCGTTTTTCCGGACATCGGTAAGACGGCGCGCGAGCTTATGGGCCAGGAAAATCGGCACGGGCATCAGTTCGCAGCCGCCATCAAGCGAGTCGCCCTCGCGGGTGGCGTAACCGAACATCATCCCCTGATCGCCGGCGCCCTGTTCCTTGAACAGCCCGGTCCCATCCACACCCTGGCTGATATCGCCGCTCTGGGGTTTCATCCGCACATCTACCTTGACCTCGTCGGCATGGAAGCCGATCCCGCTGGCCGTATAGCCGATCTTGCGGACCGTCTCGCGGGCGGTTTTCTCGAAATCGATGTTATCGATGCACTTCTGGCTGACCTCGCCGGTAACCACCACCAGGCCCTCGGTGGTCAGAGTTTCGCAGGCAACCCTGTTGCCCGGGTCAAGCCGCTTGGCCTCGTCCAGAACGCTGTCGCTGACCTTGTCGCAGACCTTGTCGGGGTGCCCTTCGGTCACCGACTCGGAGGTGAAAATATATTTGTTCGCCATTGCAAGTCCTTCCAATCCCGCGGATTGCCGATTGTATTAACAGGGACCCGTGAACGGGCGCCCATGAATTTCAATTCAGCCGTAAAGATATAAAGATAAAAGCCTTACTGCCAATAGGCAACAGTTAGCTCCCGGATAGCGGTCAGCAGCCGTTTCAGCCGTCCACCTCGAATGACGCGGGCAGGCTGTCCGGTCCCGGTTCCGGACGAACCAGCCCGGAGGCCGAATCGGCGTCGAGGTACAGGTGGCTGTCCGGATGACGCCGCAGGATCGTCGCCGGGCAGTCGGGATTTATCGCTTCGGACAGGGTTCGAGATACCGCCGTCGCCTTGCGCGCCTCGCCCACCACGCTGATAACTGTATTACAACGCATGATCCGGGTGATACTGATCGTAATCGCCCGCGCCGGGCAGTCCCGCCAGGAGTCGAACCAGCCCTCGCCGGCAAGCTGCCGGCGGCTCCTGCGGTCGATATCGATTACGCGAAATGTGCGCGGCTCGTCGAAATCAGCCGGCGGATCGTTGAGCGCCAGGTGGGCGGTCTCGCCGATCCCGGCAAAACAGATGTCGACCGGCTCGCGCTCCATCAACCCGGCGTAGCGTTCGCATTCAGCTTCGGGATCGGCGGCGTTGCCATCGATCAGGTAGTACTCTCCGGGCCTGGCCTTGTCGATAAAGCGTTCGTGAAGATAGCGGTCGAAACTGGCCGGATGATCGGTCGGCAGGCCGAGGTAGTCATCCAGGTGGAACATCACGGTCCTGTTCCAGGGGACGTCGGGCATGGAGCTCAGCTCATCGAGAAACGCGGCCTGGCTCATGCCGGTGCTGAGGATATACACCGCACGTCCGCGCCGGGCCACTGCCTCGCTGATCAAGTCCGCACCGAGCTCCGCGGCCGCGCGGGCCATATCTGTGTGAGTCGCGTATGCATTGACTTTCATCTGTTTTACCTTGCTTTCCGATAATTTCAGACTCAGGGTAAGCCGGAATTATCTTACCAGTGATTATTTGTACTCGCCCTCATGCCATAGAAACGCCCGGCCGGAGTTATGGAGCCCGTCGGCCCCTGCGTGAATTTTTTGCTGGATACTCTCCGGGCCGGTCCAGCCGTAGAACAGCAGCCAGCCGTCAACCGGCTCACCGGTGGCCGTAACGACCGGTGTCGGGTTATTGTAGTGCAATCCAGGCTGCGGCTCCAGCTCGTTCGCCAGGCTCCATGATCCGCCGTCATCGGTCGAGACCCACTGCTGAAGCCGGCCGCCCCCGTAGATCGGTACATTCACCGTGTCCCGGCTTACGGTCAGCCAGGCGCTCCAGTTGCCGGGACCCGTGCGGCGAAGGTAAGCGGCGGACCAGCTGCTGTTTGTCCGGACGACAGGGCGCATTGCCCAGTTTCCCTGTTCGCGCTTGATGAAGTATATCAGGTAGTCGGCCGGGCTGGCTTGGGAAACGGGCAGCAGGAACGCAGGCCGGCCGTGTTCGTCGAGAGCCAGCGCAGGCATGTTGGTCAGCCGGAACCCGGAATCGAACACCAGGCATTTTTCCGCGGATTCCCTGGTGACCGGCCTTTGTATCGGCTCTCCATCGATATTGAACAACTCTCCGCCGGCAATGTCCACCCGCAGGTAGTACAGGTTGTAGCGCTTGTCCTTGGAAGCTCGCATTTTGTAGCGCGGGTCCGGACCGCCGGAATCATCCTTGTAGACAAAACCGATATGCGCACTTTTCCTGTCGGGTCCGGGAATGATCGTGTGGTAGGAGCCCGCGTACGGGTCGAGGTGCCGCTGCGGCTGCTGGTCGAAATCCGTGACCGGCAGTGATGGACCGGACCAGCTTTGACCGTTGTCCGAGGAAAGCCGGTATGTCCAGTAGCCCATGTGCCCGAACACCCGGAAGTAGGCCAGCATGCCGCCGGCGACAGGCAGGAACCTCGGATAGCTGATCGATGGCGCGACCGGGGAGTCTTCTTCCCACTCGAGGATTGATAGTTCACCGGTGGCGCTCAGGTGCGTGCCGCTGGAGCCGTGGCAGCCGAACAGGATGTGGAGACGCTCCTCGCTGTCGAGCCAGAGCACCGGGGCGTAGTGATGATCGAACCGGGAGACCGTCCCGACCCGCACCGGCTCAGACCAGCGTTCAGCTTTGGTGTCGTAGCTGATAATGTGGGGATGCCCCAGGTTTTCATCTCTTCCCGCCTGGTAGACAAGATAGATCACGCCTTTATGCAAGATGGCCTGGGGTCCCATCCGCACATCATAGATCATCTTTTCCGAGCCGAAAACCGCGAACGGTTCGCCGCGCACCGGGCTGGCTTGCAGCTTTTCTCCGCCGGTAAAACAGTACACAGCCCAGGCCAACAGCAGAACCGAAAGGATTTTGGTATTTGGCGAGTTCAAGAAGACGGTTTCCTGGAGCTGTTGGAATTGTTAGAGTGAATCAACAAAAAATATCTACTTCGAGGAAGACGGGCAAGAGTTCAGCCGGGGCAGTGGTCAGGCAAATCTTGACAGCGCAGACGGCGGCTAGTACGCTTTTCATATACCCAGAACAGGGACCGTTCCGTGAAAATTCCAAGCTCAATTACCACACTTTTACTGTCGGCGCTGCTGCTGTGCCAGCCCCCCGCGGATTGCACCGCCGCGGACAGTAGTGACCGGCCCGGATGGTGGCTGGAAAACGGGATCTGTTTCGCCGGACACTGGGAGCCGCTGATCTTCCGGGTCAGGCGCGGACCGATCCCGACCGGTTATCTCAGGCGCTACGAATACGAGCACAGCCCGGAAGCGGTGCGCGGCCTGAAAACGGCCGGGGTCAACATGGTGATAACCCATTTCTACAAAGGCCTGGGGATGGAGTACGAGGCCGGGGAGCTGGCCTATACTGAAAAGCTGGCGCGGCATTGCCGGGAAAACGGGATGAAAGTCGGCGCCTATATCGGCTCGACCCTGTTCAACGAAACCCTCTACGCGGAGAAACCGGAGAGCCGCGACTGGGTGCAGCTGGACGAGAAGCGTGAGCCGGTAAATTACTCCTCCAGCCAGTATTTCCGCGACCGCGCCGACTGCACCCTGCCCGGTTACCGCGAGCATATCAAGGGCATAGTCACCACGGCGATAGAAGATTACGGGATGGACCTGATCCATTTTGATAATATCAGTTCCATGTTCGAGTTCCGGGCGGGTACGACAGAGAACATCCGCCACCGTTTCCGCGAATACCTCGAACAGACCTACACTGCCGAAGAGCGCCGGGAAATATTGGGATTCAGCGAGCTGGAGCTGATCACTCCGCCCCGTCTGGAGCGGGGAGCGATGGAACCGGTGTACGATCCGCTGGCCCAGGAATGGACGCGCTTCCGCGTTGCCGCCCTGACGGATTACGTCCGGGAACTCAGCGAGCATATCAAGGCCCTCGATCCCGAAGTGGTGATGGAGACCAACCCCCTGGGCCTGGCCGGATCAAACCGGGCATACACGAACGGGCTCTATCATCCCAGCCTGCTCGAGCACACCGATATTTTCTGGAGCGAGGACCCCGACCACGCCCGTTATTACCCGTCGGAAAACAGGCTGCTGAGCAAGATCCGCTCGTATAAGCTGGCACGCCGGTTCGGCAACGCGATGTTCAGTTACTCCAACAACCGGCTCGACCTGGTCGAGGCGATGGCGTTCAACCTGATGTGCCTGGGCGATGTCGGGTTCAGGATCATCCGGGACACGCCGGAGGATATGGACCTCGATGATTCCTACCGCTACTATTACACGCCCGAGGATACGCTGGACGACAACGACAGGGCCGAACTCAGCGAGCTGATTCATTTCTTCCACGACAACAAAAAACTCTTCCGCGGCTTGGAAACTATCGCAGACGTGGGTGTGATGCGCGATTTCGAATCGATGACCTTCGGCGGCTGGACTCCGTTCCTGAACACGATCCAGGCCGAGCAGGTCCTGATCCAGAACCGGGTGCCCTTCACGCTGCTCTTCGACAGGGACTGGGAGCGCCTGGAGCGCTGGAAAGTTGTCGTGCTGGCCTCGCAGGAGAACCTGTCCGACCATGAAATCGCCAGACTGAAAGAATACGTGGAGCGCGGCGGCGCCCTGGCGGTCGTGGGTTCGACGGGCACTTACGATGAGCGCCGACGGCAGCGCGGCAGCCGGGACAGTTTCAGTAGACTGCTGGGCCTCGGCGCTGCCCCGGCTGGAAAAGAGAAAAGTCTGCACGTGAACTTAGGGGCCGGCAGGGTGTTTTTTCTCGCCGGATTCACCGACCACCCGTCGGTCCGCAAAAGCACCGCCCAGGTCCACCCCGACAACTGGTATCTGCCGCTCAATTGGGAGGAATTCCTGGAGGGCCTGCGCTGGTGCGGCGGCGGCTCGTTCAGCATGGAGATCGAAACCCGGCCTCATGTGGTTGCGGCCCACTACAAACAGGGGAAATCTTTGCAGTGCCACCTGCTGAACTACTGGCCGGAACGGCCTGTCAGGCACATCCCGGTCGTTTTCGACCATCAGGGCGGCGAACCAGCCAGAGTGCTGCTCCATACCCCCGGCAGGGCACCGGTGGAACTGACGCCGGGTCCTTACCGGGGCAGGTGGTCGGTGATCGTTCCGGAACTCGTCCTGTACAGCATAGTTACGATCGATTGATTTGCCGAACAGGGGACTAAAGCCGCATGGGACTTACCCCGCGCCGCAATGCTGTTTATCTTTGTACAATATGGCGATTCAACCGCCGGAAAACAGATAAGATATCCCAGGCAAATTCTTACCCGTTAAACCAACCTTGAACGAGGAGTAATCATGCAGAGGGATGGCAAGGCAGGAAACGGCAGGCTCAGCCGCCGTCAGTTGATGGTAACCGGGATTGCCGGCGCCGGCGCGCTTGGCCTTAACGCAATCGGCGCCTGTCAGGCGCAGCAGGGCTCCCAGGCCAAGGAGGAGGGGGCGCTGGGCAAGCCGACCCGCAACATGAAACTCTCGCTGGCCGCCTACTCGATGCGTCAGGCGCTGAGCGCCGGCGAGATCGACCTGTTCGATTTTATCGACTGGTGCGCCGAGCTGGACCTCCAGGGCACGGAATTGACTTCCTATTATTTCAGGGAAAATGTCGATAACGCCTACCTGCACCAGCTCAAACTGCATGCGTTCCGCCAGGGTCTGGCGATCAGCGGCACCGCGGTCGGCAACAATTTCTGCCTGGCCCCCGGCAGCGCGGAGCGCAAAGAGCAGATCGACCACGTGAAACAGTGGATCGACTACGCCGCCGAGATGGATGCGCCGCACATCCGCGTCTTCGCCGGCCGGGCGCCCGATAATGTCGAGCTGGACATCGCTATCGGCTGGGCCGCCGACGGGATCAAGGAATGCCTGGAGTACGCGGAGAAACACGGCGTGGTGCTGGGCCTTGAGAACCACGGCGGAATCACCGCCCGGGCCAGGGACCACCTGGCGATCTGCGACCGGGTGGGCGACCACCCGAATTTCGGCGTGAACCTGGACAGCGGCAACTACCGCACGGACTGCTACGAGGAGCTGGCGATGGCCGCTCCGCGCTCGGTCAACGTGCAGATCAAGGTGACGGTCAGCGACAACGACCGCAACAGAGTACCGACCGACATGGCGCGGGTCCGGGATATCCTGGTCAACGCCGGCTACCAGGGCTGGGTCGCGCTGGAATACGAGGAAAAGGAAGACCCGAAAGTAGCGATCCCGCGCTATATCGCCGAGATGAAGAAACTGTACCTGGGCGTGTAAGCGGCTGAAACGAAGACAGTTAAGTAGTGAGCAAGAGGGGGCGGGCGCCCCGCCTTTATCGGCGGGGCATTTTTTTACCCGGTTACCTGTGCAGGTAAAGCACGGCGTGGCCGCCGAACGGGGCCGTAAGACTTACCCTCCCGCCGCCGTCGATCCCGAACCGGTCAGCCGTCACGCCACAGGTGGGGTCGAACCATTCGCCCTCCAGAGTGCCGGGGATGCCGCCCAGGTCGACTTCCACCGCGCCGCCGTCGGGCAGGTAGACAACCAGCTCCTCGCGTCCAGATTCAAGCACGGCCAGGCAGTAACCCGTACTGGCAAGCTCCGGGACAGGCTCGGCTGCCGTCAGGTCGATCCGCTCGGCGAACATGCGGGTAAAGCCCATGTTCCGGCGGATTTCCACGTATTCCGGCCAGTCTGGAATATTGTCTTCGCGCTGCTGCTGGGCGAACAGCGGTTCGAGCGGGTCCATGAACATCGGCTGAACTCCCCTGGTGAAACAGCGCCAGACCCACTTTCTGTTGCCGCCGATTCCCCACAGGTGGTCCGTGTCGGCGAGAACAATCTTCGAGCCGTCGGCAGGGGACGGGCCTTGACGGTACTCCTGATCATCGCCTGGATTGGGCGAGACCGCCTCGGCCGGACTGGCGAACAGCTCCGAGTTTTTCCCGCCCTGGTAGTGGAACGTCATCACCACCGGATGCTGCTTGGGTTTGGTTTTCTCGTACTCGTGGATATAGTCGATCATCGCGTAATGCCAGCCGGTGGAGTTCTTGTTGCTCTCGTTGCTGATCTCATAGAGGATATTATCCAGGTCGTTGAGCGTATCGACTACCTTGCGGATATAGGCCTGCTGGATGGCGGTGATCCGCTCGTCGGCAAGCTGGTGGATTTCCTCGCCCTCGCCGTTGCCGTTCAGGTCACCGTCAATCCCGTTGACATTGTTCGCGCGGTTGAACGGGTGACCCCACCAGGGGTTGCCGTAAGCGGAATCGCCCTTGTGGTTCCCCTTGCGCTCGATACTCCAGCCTTGGAACAGCATCACCATCACGTACATCCCGCGCTGCCCGGCCAACTCAACCCGCTCACGCAGCCTGTCGAAATAGACCGGGTTATAGCTGGTGACGTCGAATTTGGGCAGGCTGTCGGCCGCCAGGCCCGGTCCCGTGCGGCGGTAGCGGAACATGGGTCCGATCCGCGCCTTGGCCGTAGCGGGCGCCCAGCTGGCCCAGGCGGCGTTTTCCCAGGTCCAGAGACGGATGAAATTGCAGTTGTTGCTTTCCAGCAATTCCAGGTAGCCGTCGTAATCGAACGGCCGTGTGGAGTCGTCGGAGAACTCCTGAAGGTTGGCCCAGGTATGGAAGCCGGTCAGGTAGATCGCCTTGCCGCTGTTGTCGGTGAAATAACGCGGGTTGTCCGGATGGACACGCAGCGGGCCGGGGGAAGCATTAACCGGTTCCCGTGCAGGTCCGGCGCAGGCGGAGAGCAGGGCGAGAGTCAAGACGGTGATCAACTGAAGGAGATGGGATTGGAAACGGAGCATGACTGTCTCCTGGCGAGGTGGGTGGATTCCGCAAGAAAGTATCCCGCCCCGGATAATACCGCAGGCGGGTTGATCTTTTAAGCGGTCAACTGCCGCCGCCCCCGTCGCCGTCACCGACTTCCCAGTCCTCGATAAGTTTATTGATAAACGTCTCCACCTTGGTCAACTGCTCGCCCTCCCCGCTGGTAACGAACGTGAACGCCTTGCCGGCCGCTCCCATCCGTCCCGTGCGGCCAACCCGGTGGACATAGTCCTCGGCGTTGTCGGGGATGTCGTAGTTGATCACGTGGCTGATCCCGGTGATATCCAGTCCCCTGGCGGCGACGTCGGTGGCGATCAGGTGCTCGATCTTACCGGTGCGGAAATCGTCCATGATCCGCTCGCGTTTATTCTGGCTCAGGTCGCTGTGGATACAGCGGGCCTTGAATCCCTGCTTGCCCAGCCGCAGCGCCACCACGTCGCTCATCCGCTTGGTGTTGGTGAATACGATCGACTGGGTGGGGTTCTGCTGACGAAGCAGTCTGGAGAGCGTGTCCATTTTCCGGTTGCGCTCCACCGGGATGTAGCGCTGCCAGATCGATTCGACCGTGATCTCGTCCTTGCTGACATAGAGTTTCACCGGGTCGTGCATGAAACGCCGGCCCAGGTACTCCACGTTGTCGTCCATCGTGGCCGACAGCAGCATGATCTGGCGTTTTTCCGGACAGGCCTTGATGATCTTGATGATGTCGTCGCGGAAACCGATATCGAACATCCGGTCGGCCTCGTCCAGCACCAGCGTGTTCAGTTTGGACAGGTCGATATTCCGCTTGGAGATGTGGTCCAGCAGACGGCCCGGTGTGCCGACCACGATCTGCCCCGGCGTCTGCCGCAGCTCATCGATCTCGCTCTTGACCGAGGTGCCGCCGTAGATGCTCATCACCTTGAAGTCGAAACTGCGGCTGAACCGCCGCGCTTCCCAGCTCACCTGACGGCACAGTTCTCGGGTCGGCACCACGATCAGCGCCTGCACGGCTTTCAGGTCGTGGTCCAGGTGCTGGAATATGGGCATCAGAAAAGCGACTGTCTTGCCTGTACCGGTCTTTGCCTGGCCCAGAATATCCCGGCCCGCCACTCCCACCGGGATCACCTCGTGCTGGATATCTGTCGGCGTGCGGAACCGGTTGCACGCCAGGGCCATGACAATCTCGTCGCTCAGCCCCAGCGGCCGGAACTCGTTGTTGACGAACTGCTCGCTCTCACGGTCCAGATCCAGCAGCTCCGGAAATTCGATTCGCTGGGCTACGCCGCCCAGGTCGCTGCGTTTGCGGCCGCCGCTGCGCCGTATCCGTCCGCGGCGCGGGCCGCGCTTGTCGCCGCTCCTGGATTCCCGCTGCTGCCTGTGCCGCTCCCGGGAGTCGTCTCCGCCTGCGCTTTGCCCGTCGCCGGAGTACGCGCGTCCGCTCCGGCTCCTGTCTCCCCGGCCTCGTCCACGGCTTTTCCCGCGGTCTCCCTGGCGGCTGTCGCTCTCGCCGCTGTGACGGCCGTGTTCGGTCTGTTTCTGGCCGCTGGCCGCCTGGCTTCCCTCTGCGCCGCTACTGCGGTTTCCGCCCTGATTTTCCCGCTCGCGGTCCTGCCCGCCTCCTCCGGCAGAACCTCTGCCGCGCCCGCGGTTTCGGCTTCTCCGTCCACTCCGTCCGCCGCCGCGTCTACTGCTGGCGCTTTCCTGTCCGCGGCTGTCAGCCGATGAACTCTGCCGGCCGGGCCGCCGGTCGCCCCGGCTGTCGGCTTCGCTGTCTTTCTCACCGCCGCTTTCCCCCGCAAAAATGCCTTTAAGTTTCTGGTAGATCTTCAAACCTCTCACCTCTCCTGCAATCATGTGCCGTTACAGTTTGTCAATAGCGATCAACTTCTAAGAAAAAATTCGATAAGCTACTATTATAATATAACATGCGGTTTTTTGCACTGATTATTTCATCTGCCGCTCTTCGCTCAGCACCCGCTCCGTTGACACCCGGACTGGTAGCCGGTAGATTGTTTCCCGTCAACCAGATGCAACGAAACAGGAGACCATGTTTCTGCGATGTACGTACTCAAGGCCGAAAACATCTGCCACGACTACGGTGTCCGTCCGCTGTTCGACGGGCTGGATTTCAAGCTCGACGAGGGCGAGAAAGTGGGCCTGATCGGCGCCAACGGCTCGGGCAAATCGACCCTGCTGCGAATCCTGGCCGGGTTGGAACGTCCGCTGGAGGGCGAGGTGAGCTACCCTGCCGAGATTCCGGTCGCCTTTCTGGCCCAGGAGCCGTCGTTCCGGCCGGGGACCACTATCTACCAAGCGCTCGAGAGCGGCCTTGCCCATCTGGCCGGGATGAAACGGCGCTACACAGAAGTGACCCAGCGGCTGGACAGCAGCCTTTCCAATGCCGCGCGTACCGGACTTCAGAGCGAGCAGCAGCAGCTGCACGAACAGCTGACCACCGCCGATGGCTGGGACCTGCGCCCGCGGATCGAGGGCATGGCCTCCCGGCTCCGGCTGCCGGAGCTCGACGAGATCGTGGACAACCAGAGCGGCGGGACAGTCAAGCGGGTGGCCCTGGGTCAGGCTCTGCTGGCCGGGCCGAAACTGCTGCTGCTCGATGAGCCCACCAACCATCTCGACACCACCACGATCGACTGGCTCGAGAACCGGCTGAAATCATTCCGCGGAGCGCTGCTGATGATTACCCACGACCGCTATTTCCTCGAAGCCGTCGTCAGCCGGATGGTCGAATTCTCGTTCGGCCTGCTGAAAAACTACCCCGGCAACTACAGCCACTTCCTGGTAGAAAAGAAAAAGGAATGGGAGCTGGTCCGCAAAGGCGACGAGAAACGGGCCAAACTGCTGGCCAAAGAGATCGAATGGCTCAAGAGCGGCGTCAAAGCGCGCACCCACAAGAGCAAGGCCCGGATCGAGCGGATCAGGCAGTTGGCTAAAGTGCGCAGGACCAAAAAAGATAAGCCGGTTGAACTGCTGTTCGATCCCGAAAAGCGGCTGGGCCGGACGATCATCAAGGCCCACCGGCTGCACAAATCATTCGGAGACAAAGAAGTGGTCCGGGATTTCTCGCTGGAGCTGCTGGGCGGCGAGCGGATCGGGATAATCGGGCCGAACGGCTGCGGCAAGACCACGCTGATCCGGATGCTGGTCGGAGAAATCGAGCCGGACAGCGGGCACGTCCATGAGGGGGTCAACACCCGGATCGCCTATTTCGACCAGTACCGCGAGCAACTCGATCCGGGCGAAACTGTCTGGGACACGCTGGTGCCCGGCGGCGACCACGTGCTGGTTTCCAGCCAGCGCCTGCACAAGAAAGCGTTTCTGGAGAGTTTCCTCTTTCCGCCGGAGATGCACCGGATGCGCGTGGAGCTGCTTTCCGGCGGCGAGCGCAACCGACTGCTGCTGGCCCGGATGATGCTGGCCGGGGCCAACGTGCTGGTGCTGGATGAGCCGACCAACGACCTGGACCTGCAAACACTCGAGGTGCTGGAGGAGCAGCTCAGGGAGTTCACCGGCTCACTGATCATGGTCACCCACGACCGCTATTTTCTGGACAAGGTGGCCGAGGAGTTGTACACGTTCGAGCCCGGCGGCACGATCCGGCACTGCCCGGGCAACTACAGTTTCTACCTCCAGCGCACTGCCGAGCAGCGGGAACGCAGCGGGCGGGACAAGCTGAAACCGGCACAGCGGGCCGCCGAACCGGTAACGAAGCCAGCCGCCCTGCACTATCTTGAAAAGAAAGAACTCGATACTATCGAGGAGCGGATTCTGGCGGCGGAACAGGAAGTTGAACAAAGCCGTCAAGCTATGGACGATAAAAAAATCGCCGCGGATTCCCACGCGCTGGGTAAGGCTTACGAGCGGGTGCGCGATGCAGAGACCGAGGTGGAGCGGCTCTACGCCCGCTGGGATGAACTGGAGCGCAAGAAAGCGGGGGAGGGTGGGTAGCTGACACACCCCGACGGCTTCGCCGCCACCCCTCTCGAGAGGGGATTTCTCTCCCAGCTAATTGAAATCGACCCTAGGGGCGAACCTAAGTATTCGCCCGAAATTGGTGGAGCGCTATTTCAGCCGCTGAGAAAATCGCACCGCCCACCGTGTCAGCAGGTATTGTATTCCCATCAAGACCGGCAGCAGCAGCACCGCGCCGGCCAGAATTGTCTCCCGCCCCCACTCCACTCCCAGCATTCGGCCGATATTGCCGGCCAGGCTGTTGTCCAGCGCGGCCATCAGGATCGAGCCCGCCCCGAACAATCCGCTAACTCCGGCCGCCAGCAACGCCGTGCTTTTTGCCTGTTTTTTTGCCTCTTCCGGCCCGGCGTTGCCATTAGCCAGCCGCCTGCCCATGTAAATCCCCAGCGCTATCCCGGGCAGGGGCACCAGCACCGGCACGCCCATCGCCAACGCGAACGACACCACCGTGCAGCAGAAATAAACCACCGGCACAACCGGCCTGCGCACCGAGTAGAACCGGCCGGTCATCCTGCGGCCGAACACCAGGCAGGCCAGCAGTCCGGCGGCCAGGCCGCCATAGGCGAAAAACGGGATCATCCCGCCGGGCAGGGGCAGCAGGCCGTAAATATGGACCGCCGCCGCTGTCCACCAGCAGAGGATTCCGGTCAGCAGGGGCAGGGCTGTCCAGAGCGCGATGCGGACTGTCACCCGCTCGGTGCGGTTTGGGATGGGATGGACGGACATTTTACTGCTCCTGTCCCCACAACGCGGGGCTTTCGGTATTCTGGCATTCGTCTTTCAACCGGCAAACTTTTTCCCGGCTACGTACACTTCGCGCGGCTTGAACGCCGCCTCCGGGCCACCGGAGACTTCGGCCACCACCAGGTCGGCCTCGAACCCCTGCTCGAGCGCTCCCACCCTGCGGCCCCAGGAACCGTCGTACATCCCGCTCACCCGCGAGGGGACAGTGGAGCACATCACCGAGGCCAGCCGCACCGCCTCGTCCAGCGGATGGGCCGGGTGTCGGCGGACCCAGTTGCCCTCCAGCTCCACGCTCAGCAGCCCGACCAGATTGGTGAACACGTCGTCCATGTTGGCGATCGCCCCGTAGAGCACCGAGACGTCACAGGTCCTGGCCTCCGGAACCGGCATCGGGCGCACGTTACCCTCGCTGTCGCGGCGGCCGGTGACATAGATGTAGTTGTGCTCGCGGTCGATTCTGCCGAGGATGCCGTTGATCTCGAACTCTCCCTCGGGGCCGTCGGTGGGGAACATGCTGTCGCTGATCGCGATCACCCGTTCGGCCCCCTTGCGGCTGATCACGTCGCGCACCACCCGGCCGTCGACGTGGACCAGGTCGACTATCAGTTCCACGGCCAGACGGTCGTCGCGCAGGCAGCCCTGGAGGGTGCCTCCGTTGTCGAAACTCTTGGTGCTGCCGCCGGTGGGTCCGTTGAGCAGGTGGATGAAATAGCGCAGGCCGCACTCGACAGCTTTTGTGAGCTGGTCGGCGGTGGGCTTGCAGTGGCCCGCGCCCACAACCACGCCCCGTCCGGCGGCGTACTCGATCAGCTCCAGGCTCTCATCGCCGAACTCCGGGGCGATATTAACAAACCGCACGACCCCGGTGTCCAGCAGGCGGTCGAGAATCTCCCGGTCCGGGGGGAAAATATAGGCCGGGTTATGGGCGCCGCAGTTGACGGGGTTCATGAACGTGCCCTCCACCAGCGCGCCGCAGAGTTCCGTACCCATCGGCGATTGTTCCCAGCGGCGGCGGAACTCGGCCATGCCCTCCAGGTAGCCTGTCACTTCCTCGACAGGCGCGGCTAGTGTTGCCGGGAAAATCCCGGTCACGCCCAGTTTAACCAGGCCGCGGCTGACTTTCTCCAGCCTGTCCGCATGTCCGGCGGGCGATGAAATCCTGTTTAGCAGGGCCACCCCGTCGTTGATATGCATGTCGATCAGGCCGGGGAGCAGGTACGCGCCGGCCAGGTCCACCACTTCCGCTCCGTCGCTCGCATCCGGCGGGAATTCTCCCGCGCGCACTATCCTTCCGTCCCGCACCTCGACCGATCCCTCGATTACCCTGTCCGGCGTGACAACTTTTCCGCCGGTAAAAATGAGGTGTCCCGCTGCCGGCATTTATTCTCCCTCCGGAATTGCCTTATCCTGCCTTATTAATAAAAGCGTCAACATGATGCTAAACCTGAAATCCCCCTCAATTCCCCTTTTTCAAAGGGGAAGGCCGCTTCCCCCCTTTACCAAAAGGGAGGCCGGGGGGGATTTCAACTACAGGGCTGAGTCGGCATGAAAACAAAGTCTATTGACAGTTCAGTGTACAGAGCTATCACGTTCAGCCCTGCTGCAGCCTCTCGCGGACCATCGCGCTCACGACTTTCCCATCGACCCGGCCCTGCAGCTCGAGCATCACCGCCCCCATCACCCGGCCCATGTGCTCCGGTCCCTCGGCGGCCAGGTCTTCCACCACCTGTCCGATCACCTCGCGGATTTCATCTTCGTCGGCCTGGGCGGGAAGGTAGCGTTCGACAATTTCCAGTTCCCTGGCGTGCTGGTCGGCCAGGTCGGTGCGGCCGCCATTCTCGAACTGCTCTTTCGCGTCCCGGAGTTGCTTGGCATAGGTGGCGAACACCTGTACCACGGTCTCCTCGGTGAGCTCTTTCCGGCCGCCCTTTTTGGTTTTCTCGTTCATCAACTGGCTCTTGAGCATCCTCAGCACACCGGTTGTCAGTTCATCCCTGGCCTTCATCGCCCGCTTCAGGTCATCCAGTAACTGCTGTTCCACCGGCATCACACACCCCCTGCTGAACTGAAATTTCTCGAAAAAGAGAATTGGTTTATAGCCTGGACTGCCCGGAAATTAATAGTAAACGGCGCTTTTGCGGTTGTAAAGGGCGATGGGGCGGGAGGTCAGGTGCAGCGGATCAGCCGGCGCTCGGTAACCAGCATGTCCAGCGGAATGTCATGGGGCAGCGAGGGTACCGAGTCCAGGACCTGGAACTCGAACGCGAGCGCGACCCGGGGCGCGCGTCGCACGGCAAGCAGGCGGTCGTAGTAACCCTTGCCGAACCCGATCCGCCCGCCGTCGCAACCGAACGCCAGGCCTGGCACGAGCGCCAGGTCCCAGCCGATTTCATCGGGTCGCCGGGGCGTGCCTTCCGACGGCTCCAGGATACCGAAGTGGCCGGCGACAAGCCTGAAATCGCTTTCCAGCTCGACCAAATCCAGCTGCAGGGTGGATTTATCGATCACGGGAACACAGACTTTCTTGCCGCTGTCAAGGGCGGAGCGGATGATTCCCCGCGTGTTCACCTCGCCGGTTTTGCTGCCGACAAACGTACAGATGAACGTGGCGTCGAGCCACACGGGGAGGGTGGTCAGGCGGCGCTGGATCGCGCTGCTCATCCGCTCCTGATCGTCGGGATCCAGCTTGTTTCGCAGGGTGCCTATCCGTTGGCGGAGAGCCTGCTTCTGCCGCAATGCCCGGTCCTGGTCCATCGCCACCCCCGGGTTCAGTCGTCGTTGACAACTCGGCGGCGCTTGTCCTCGACCGCCCAGCGGTAAACCTCGAGGTGGCGGCGCGCGGAAACTCCCCAGCTGAAATCGGCCTTGAAGGCGTTATCCATGATTTTTTTCCAGCGGGCCTGGTCGATGGAATAGATCGAGATCGCCCGCTCCAGCCTGGCGACCATCGCCGCCGACTCGAACTCATGGAACTTGAATCCGTTGCCACCGGCAGGGTCCTCGTCCGCGTCGATCACGGTGTCGTCCAGGCCGCCGATGGCGCGGACCACCGGGACTGAGCCGTACTTGAGGCTGTAGATCTGGTTCAGTCCGCAGGGTTCGTAGCGGCTGGGCATCAGGAACATATCGCTGCCGGCCTCGATCAGGTGGCTCAACCGCTCGTTGAAGCCGATTACCGCAGCAAACCGTCCCGGCCAGCGCTCGGCGAAATTAAGCAGTTTGACACGGAACTGTTCCGCACCCAGACCCAGCACGGCGAACTGGATGTCGTGCTCCATGAGCTGCTCGATACCCTCAGCCAGCAGTTCAAGGCCTTTCTGCTCCACCAGCCTGGTAACCATCCCAACCAGCGGGACACCGGGGGTTTCGGTAAGTTTCAATTCCCGCTGCAGCTCGATTTTACAGCGGGTCTTGCCCTGCGGCGAGGTGCGGCTGTAGTTGACCGGCAGGTGAGGGTCAGTCTCCGGGTTCCAGCGGCTGTAGTTCGCGCCGTTGATAATACCGAAGAGTTTATCGCTGTGGCTGCGGATAATTCCCTCCAGCCCGAAGCCGAACTCATCGGTCTGGATCTCCTCGGCGTACTTGCTGCTGACCGCAATCACGGCGTCGCTGAACACGATCCCGCCCTTGAGGAAATTCATCTGGCCCCAGAACTCCAGACCGTCCTGGTTGAACAGCTGCGGACCAAGTCCGGCGGTGAACATCTCCGGACGGGGGAAGATCCCCTGATAGCCGAGGTTGTGGATTGTCAGCACGGATGCGCTGCCGCGGAGCCGGCGGGCGATCTCCTGATCGCGGGCCATGTAGACCGGTCCCAGGGCGGTGTGCCAGTCGTGGCAATGGACCACATCGGGCCGCGGCCGCACGGCGGCGGCAAGTTCCATGACCGCGCGGGTGAAAAACACGAACCGCTTGGCGTTGTCGGGGTAGTCGCTGTCGGTCGAGCCGTAGATTCTGTCACGGTCGAACAGGGAGGGCTGATCGACGAAAAACATCTCGACTCCCTCGTGGGTGGTGCTCCACAGCTTGTATTTCTTGTTCAGTCCGCCCACCAGGACCTTGCGCTCGGCGTCCCCGTACAGTTTCAGTTTCAGCCGCTGAGGATCGATAAAGCCGTAGCGCGGCAGCACGACCGCCACCCGCGCGCCCAGCGAGACCAGCGCCGGAGGCAGCGCCCCCAGCACGTCACCCATCCCGCCCGTGCTGGCGAACGGTTCCATCTCTGTGGCGGCAAACAGGACGTACATCGGTTTCTCTGTCAACTACGGTTCAAGGCATTTCCAACATTGTGGCGACGTGGTGGGAAGTGCAGTCGGCCAGCACGTCCAGGTCGTACCCGCCCTCGAGCACGGTCAGCACCCGTCCATCGCAGATTTCCGCCGCCAGATCGAAGACCAGCACATCCATTTTGTAATACGTTTCGGTTTCCAGCGCAAGCCCGGCAAGCGGATCATCGGTGTGGGCGTCGAAGCCGGCGGAGATCAGCAACATTTCGGGCGCGAAATCTGTTATCGCGGCCAGCGCCGAGTTCTCGAAAAGATCCAGGTACTCCCTACCACCGGTACCCGGCGCCAGGGGAATGTTCAGCACCGTACCCAGGCCAGCGCCCGTTCCGCGCTCGGAAGCGAAACCGGTGCCGGGATAGATGGTTTCGGGGTGCTGGTGGAGACTGACAAACAGGATGTCCGGATCGCTTTCAAAGGCGTGCTGGGTGCCGTTGCCGTGGTGGACGTCCCAGTCCAGGACCGCCAGGGGCCTGATCCCTCCGGCTTCTTTCAGCCAGGCGGCCGCGATGGCGATATTGTTCAACAGGCAGAAGCCCATCGAGCGGTAGCGCTCGGCGTGATGGCCGGGGGGGCGGACGGCGCAGAACGCGCGTGCGATCTCTCCCCGGGCGATCATCCCGGCGGCGGCCAGCACGCCTCCGGCGGCCAGGCTGGCGATCCGGCGGCTTGCCGGGCAGACCGCGCTGTCGGGCGTATCGATAAACGGGTCTCCGCGCTCGCAGACCTGCCGCAGCCGCTCCAGGTATTCACGGTCGTGGACCCGCAGAACATCCTCCTCACCGGCCTCGACAGGCTCGATCCGCCGGCAGCGGCCGGCGAGCCCGCGTCTCTCTAATTCCTTCCTGATCCGCTCGGTGCGTGAGGGGCGCTCCGGATGGGAGGGGCCGGTATCGTGGAGTTCGAAGACCGGGTCGGCGAGCAGGCCGACTTTTTGGTCCCGGTCGCCCATCTCAGACCGAAATTCCGTTCAGCCCGTACCAGCCGAAATAGACGGCGAAGAAGACCAGGCTAACCGCGCAGACCCGGATCATCCCGCGGTAGAGGCCATCTGAGAGCCAGCGTTTGCCCCCGGCCACCAGCGTGCTGACGATGGTGTACCAAACCAGGTCGGCCATCACGTGGCCCACCAGGAACGCCGCCAGACCCGGAATGCCGAGCTCGCGGGAGATAACCATGTAGCCCAGCCCGATCGTGGCCCACCACAGAATCCAGTACGGATTAGACAGGCTGGTGAGAATACCGGCCCAGAACGGATGGACCTGGACCAGGCCGCCAGAACCGGCTCCAGCGGATTCAGGGAACAGGGTCAGCTTGCCCGCGCTGCGCAGCATGTCGACGCCCATCCAGAGCAGCATGGCCCCGCCGGCCACGGCGATCACGGACAGCACGGCAGCATTCTTGAGAAACTCGGCCAGGCCCAGAATCACGGCGGCCACCAGGACGCTTTCCAGCATGCCGTGGCCCAGCACGGCGATCGGGCCGGTCCAGGCGCCGCGATGGGGACTCTGGCCCACGACCGCCACAAACATCGGGCCCGGCATCAGCGCGCCCGAAAGCCCGATAATGAACGAACCGATAAATATTCCGGCAAGCGAATCCATCAGCCTAGCCCATCATCCTGCCGATCAGGTTCCAGGCTGTATTGACAGCCAGCAGGCAGACCGCTATCAGCCCGAGAATTCCCAAAACGTTTACCCACCAGGCTGGCCTGGTGCCGCCCATGATTTCGCGCTTGTTGGCCAGCCAGAGAATCATGAACGCGGCCAGCGGGACCATGATGACGGTGACCGCCTGGGCGATAATAATCGAATTGATGGGCGAGAACTTACTGCTGGCAGCGGCCATGGCGGTGCCGATCAGCAGGACCATGATGGCGAACCGCTTGGTCCAGGGACTGGAGATTCTGCCGCCCAGGCCCAGGCCATCGGAGAGGATAGTCCCCGCCAGGATTGCGTTACCCAGGAACGAGCTGAAACTGGCGCCCCACAGGCCCAGGCAGAACAGGTACATCGCCGCCCGCCCCAGCAGTGGTTCGAGCTGAGCGGCCATATCCGCGGCACTGCGGACCTCGATTCCCCGGCTGCCAAGCACCGTGCTGGCGGTAATCATCACAACCAGACCGATCAGGATCAGGGCTGTGATCCCGATCGCGCTGTCGCGGATCCCCTCGCGCAACTGCGCCGGTCCCCAGTTCTTTTCCTGGACCAGATAGCACTGGAACAGGGCCGCGCCCACGGAAAAGGTGGTCGCCACCACCGCGGCGATCAACGGGATATACTGCATGTCGATAGCGCCGGGGACAAACCCGCGGACCACGCTGCCCAGATCGGGCCTGGCCACGGCAAGGTTGCTGACGAAGGCGACAGTCATGATCACCACCAGAGCAATCATCAATTTCTCGACAGCCTGGTAGAGGCTGCTGAAAAAGAACAGAAAGCTGATGGCGATCAGGGTGAATAACGCCGCCCAGACCCAGACAGGCCCGCCGAACACGGCGTTCATCGCCATGCCCACGCCCAGGTTGTTGCCCACCTGAAACCCCGCGCTGCCCAGGAAAGCCAGGATGCCTATCGTCACCGAAAGCCACTTGCCGTAGCGCTCCTTTACCACCGTGAGGAACGTCTTTTCGTTCATCGTGCCGAACCTGGCGGCCAGGGCGGTGTAAGTCAGCATGAACACGCCGCTGACAACCAATATCCAGAGCACCTTGGTGCGCAGGATACTGCCGATCGCCGACATCGAGGTTATCGAACCCGGCCCGAGCACGATAGCGGCTACGATCAGGCCCGGTCCCAGGCTGCGGCCGATTTTTTTCAGCGTATCGAGCAATCTCGAACCCTCTCCGGCGGGGGCGTTCCGGCCCGTGGTCAATGCATTTTCTTGTCGTCGTCCTTTTTCAGCGGTCCGTCCACGCTAACCCGCGCCGGAAGCTGGTCGCCGCCGGGTATCTGCCCGTTCTGCGTCTCGAACTTGGCGATATTGTCGGCTATCGCCCGCTGCAGGTTCTTGAAATTCTGGGGCGTCATCACGATCCGGGCCTGAATCCGCGCCTTGTTGACTCCAGGCATGATCCGGGCGAAATCGAGGATAAACTCGCTGCTGCTGTGGGTGATCACCGCCAGGTTGGCGTAGACGCCCTCGGCTTCCTGTTCGCGGAGTTCGAGGTTGATCGTGCGTTCCTGGGGCGGCTGCTGCTTGGACATGGTTCCTCCGGCCAAGATGCTCATCGTTTGCGAATCCGGTAATGTCGACCCAAGATGGTTGCCGCGGCGGTGAAAGTCAAGAGGACAAAGAGGAGAGCGCGGCCGGGCCGGCCGGGTTGCAAAACGTGGTTCCAGGGGTGTAAATTGAACAATTCTTGCAGGACAATCGATATCGTCCGGGGTAAAATAAAATCAGGGCAGGGGAGCGTTATGCAGAGGGAGTGCGTCAGGCAGGGTCTGTTGAAAATTTCATGGCCGTCCGGAATCGTGATGGCGCTTCTGCTGCTCGCGTCGATCCCGGTTTACGCGACAATCGTGCGGCATGTGCCGCTGGAGGAGCAGGCGCGCTCGGCCGACGCGGTCGTAGTCGCGGTAGCCGGGAATCAGAGCTGCTCGTTCGGCGCGGGCGGCGGGATAATCTACACCGATACCCGGTTCACGGTCGAACGCTGGGTCAAGGGGCAGGGCGGCGCCCGGGTCACCTCACGCCAGCTCGGCGGCGTGGTGGGCGATATCGGCCAGAGCGTTTCCGGCTCGCCGGTGTTCGAGACAGGGTCGCGCTACGTGCTGTTCCTGGAGGCCCGGGGCGACGGGTTCTACCGGGTGGTGGGGTTCAGCCAGGGAGCCTACCCGGTGGTGAATGCGCCGGGCGGCGGGCGCAGGGTGATGCCCAGGCTGGCCTCCGCCGCCGGCATGGAGCTTGTGGGAGTGGACCGCGACGGCCAGATGGCGCCGCAGCCACTGGAGGAATTCCTGGCCACCGTGCGCGGCTACCTGGGGGAGGACTGAGGTGATGAGCGGGCGGAAACTGGATAAGATCACGGAAACGATACCCTGGGCAATCGCGCTGGCCGCGCTGCTGATGGTGGCGGTTAATCCGGCCGCGGCCTATGTCTATTTTTTCACCCGGGAAGACGGCTACCGTCAGCACTGGGACCCGGATATCGATTTTCCGCTGCGATATGCAATCCACGATGGAAACACAAACGACGGGTTGAGTAATTCGGTGGTTGTAACAGGAATTCGGAGCAGCTTTCAGGCATGGAATAATATAGCATACGCCAATCTAGATTTTGACTATGCCGGCACAACTTCTCAGACTAACGTAAGTACCGGTAATGATAATATTAATCTGGTGATTTTTGATTCCTGGGCTACTGATTTTTCTATCTCTGATGGACCCGCCGGTCCTTCTGTCGTAGGGATTACAATAAACACTTATAGCGCCACAAACGGGAGAATTCTCGATTCGGACATAATTTTCAACGACCTGGAATACGTGTTCAGCACCACCCAGCCAACCGACCTGAGCCAGAAACGGATCAACCTGCAGGATGTGGCCACCCACGAGATCGGCCACATGCTCGGGCTGGACCACACCTGGATCGAGCACGCGACAATGTACCCGTACACCCGCGACGGCCAGAGTTCGGTGTCCGAGGACGACCGCGCCGGGATCAGCAGCCTCTACCCGGCGCCGGGCTTTTCCTCGGCCTATGACTCGCTGACCGGCACTGTGTACAACGTGGACGGGGATAAGGTGTGGGGCGTATACGTCTCGGCGATCAACGATTCCACCGGGATAGAGGAAGTGGCCGCCCTCAGTGATTCCGCGGGCCGCTACAATATCCAGGGTCTGCGGCGGAGCACGGAGTATTATCTTCGCGCCCGCACGGTCGATCTCAAGCACGTGGGCCAGTATATCCAGAGCAACTCCGATCTGACGGTCTATATCCCGCAGTATTTCGACGGGGTCAGCTCGATATTCGGCGCTGTGCCGGTGCCAACGGGCGGGTTCCAGCCGGATTACGATTTTACCCTGACCACCGCTACCCTGCTGGCGCGCTATGACATGAGCAGCTCATTGAATGTTTTGCTGTATTTAAGCGGCAACACTACCAATCATTACCTGGCGGTGCGCTTTCCGGCATCCAGCCTGCCCGTGGCCTTCAAAGTCCACGGGATGACGTTCCACAACAACGACCTGAACACGGCCTGGCCGAAAATCATGCTCACTTCGGGAACCGAATCCGCTCCGGACGCCGCTAACCCGATCCGCCAGGTTGTAAACTACCTGGGGGCGGAACAGAGTTTCACTAATATTGAATGGGAACCGGTCCAGCTCACTGATTCCAGGCCGATCTGGATCGTGTTCCAGTTTCCGGACAAGCAGTTTCAGACAAACGGTGACGGCCCGGCGCTGGGTGCAACAACCAAAAACATCTATTCCGATATATTCTACAGCACAACCGGAATTAACGGCTTCGCCCCCTATCCGTTCGACAACCAGTACGACCTTGCGGTTTACCTCACCACCGAGATCACCGACATCGCCCTGGTGCCGGCTGTGGAACTGGATGTCGACAGTATCGATTTCGGCCACGCCAAGGTGGGCCGCACGACTTACCAGACCTACCCGATCGGCAATACGGGAGCCAGTACCCTGGAACTGCTCAACATGTACAGCTCGAACCTGGCCTACACGGTTTCAGCAGACAATTCGCAGGTGGGGCCGGGCATGGTGGATACTCTGCGGGTAGCGTTCCGTCCTGCCAGCGCCGCCCTCTGGCGCGGCACGATTACGATCGAGACCAACGATCCGGTCCGCGAGGTGATCCAGATCCCGGTCGCCGGCACGGGGGTGCACCCCTCGGTCCAGCTCGCCACCACCGCGGTGGCATTCGACAGCGTGGAGGTGGGCGAATCCGACTCGGCCGGAGTGACGATCCGCAGCACCGGCGAGGTGCCCCTGCTGGCCTGGGGCTGGAATGTGGACAGCGGGCACTACGGCGTCTCCACCGCTGACACCCTGGAAATAGCCCCCGGCGACAGCGCCTCTGTCACTGTCCGGTTCGCGCCGCTGGAGGGCGGCGAGCATCCGGCGGTATTCTCGTTCACCACCGATGACTCCGCCCGCACGCTCCACCAGGTGGCACTCTCAGGCACGGCCACTGTCGGCGGAGTGGTGCTGAGGTGCGACATGACGGGCGATGGGCGCGCGGACATTATCGACGTGCTGTTTTTCCTCCTGCTCTCCCGTCGCAGCCCCGCCGACCCCCGTCTGGACTGGAACGCCGACGGGAGTTATACTATCGCCGATGTTGTCGCGCTGCTGAGGGATATCCGCGACGGCGCCTGCCCGGATGTCCGGTCCGGGGCCGTGCTGGCCGGGCAAAGGGCGACAGACGGCAACGCCTGGCTCGAATCGTTGAGCGCGGAGGAAGTCTCCTGGCTCAGGGATTACCTGGCAAGCGCCGGCCTTGGGGAGGACGACTACCGGGAGGCAATGGCCGCACTCGGCTCGGCGGACGCGGGTCGTCCGGCTCTGCCCAATGCCTTTTCGCTGGCCCAGAACCATCCAAACCCGTTCAACCCGTCCACCACGATCTCTTTCAGCGTGCCGGACGGCGGGACGGAGGGCCGGGTGAGCCTGAAAGTCTACGATATCGGCGGGCGGCTGGTGCGGGTGCTGGCCGAGGGGGAGCGTGCTCCCGGCGAGCACACTGTTTTCTGGGACGGCACGGACGAACGCGGCCGCGGGGTGCCGAGCGGAGTTTATATCTATCGTCTGCTCGCCGGCGGGCGGGCGTTCACCCGTAAGATGGTCCTGTTGAAATAAGTCAGGATCTAGTTGAGCCTTGATCAGCAGGAGGCTTGTGAGAAAGTCGTCCCAACCGGACTTCATAGCTAAAAACTTTAAAGAAGCTTTAATGTTGTTCAAGCTGGAATTGCCACTCGGATGTATTACGAAGCCTGTTTAACTGGATAAGAATCCCAGTAGGTTTCATTGTCTCAAGGTAGAAGACCTTGTGCCTGAGGATCATATTCTCCGGCGATACTAATCCCTTTTGAAAGTTATCGGAAAGTGTCAGGCTATGGTTTCTTCGCGTCGTGAACTGGGCCTATTGACTTTTCTTTTCGGCCGCAACTGGTTTCCCCTGGTTATTCAACTGTTGTTTACGGCAGTTTTCATTCTCTTGATATTTGGTGGACTAGGCGCGAACACAACCGACATGAAATTTGCCGGAATTCTTCGCAATACAAATCTCGCCAACCTGGTGGTCTGGTCTTATTGGTGGCCCCTTGTAATAGTCTCTGCGGTCATATTCGGCAGAATCTGGTGCGCGGTCTGCCCGATGGAACTGGTGACTTCGGGGCTGAGTAAATTCGGACTTAAAAGAAAAGTGCCCGGTTGGATGAGAAGCGGATGGTTGATTACCGTATTCTATGCTTTGATCCTTGTAATCGGGATCCATACATTCGCCATCCACAGGGTACCCTTCAGAATGGCTCTTTATCTAATTCTGCTTTTTGGATTGGCTGTCGTTTTCGGTTTGCTTTTTAAAAAAAGAGCGTTCTGTAACCACCTCTGCCCGATAGGTCCGCTGCTTGGATTTTACGGATTCTGCTCACCATTTGAAATAAGAGTCCGCGATCGGCAAGTCTGTCACGATTGCCGTGGAAAAGAATGTATCTCTTCCGGAAATTATTACAACTTTGTGGGACGTTCATGCACCAGTGAACTCTATCCGGCGACTTTATGGCATAACCGTGATTGTATCACTTGCAGTCAGTGTTTCAAATCCTGTCCCTTTGACAACGTTGGTGTTTTTGCCAGGATGCCTTTCAAAGACATCTTTTCCGGCCTCAGATTAACAAGTTCTCAAACTTTTCTTCTGTACATTATTTCAGGGTTCGTGGTCTACGAAATACTCTCGGAATGGCAAACCACCAAGGACATTCTAGCTTTTATCCCAAACCAGGTAGCAGATAAACTGGGCGTTGCAGATCCACACCTGACCGGATTGTTGACGGCGGTTGTTATCTTCCTGGGATATCCACTGTTGTGGTGGATAGTGCCGGCCTTTATAAACCGGTTCAGCAATCCCGATACCGGGGTCTGGGAATATATGAAGAGCACGGCTGTCTTTTTCGTTCCGGTGGCCGCCGGGGCACACCTGTTTAAGTCCATGCTCAAAACAACCAGCAGAATACCATTTATTGAACACAGTATCGATGACCCGAACGGAATTGAAACCGCCAAAGCTATTGCAGCCGGAACACTGTTTCTGGACAATAGTTTCGTAAGTGCAGTCCAGCCATACTTAACGTTTTGCGCGATCACCCTGTTTTTAATCTCGATAGCTGTTTCTCTAGCGGCGCTGACAAGAAAATGCCATGCCGGAGAGGGCATATCTGTTTTTCCCGCCGCAACAGGTGTTCTGACTTACTGCCTTATCTTTGTGATTACCATTGTCTGGTGGCGGTTTTAGTGTCGAGCGCCAAAGTAAAGAGTGTATAATTGCCTGGATGCTCCAGTCGTGGCGGCCGGTAAATCTTACACGGAGTCTAAAAAGATGAGACATATGCGGATTCTGCTGACCGTAACGTTTTCGCTGATGTTGGGAGCGGCGACGCTCACAGCCGATGACGACCCGGTCCGGCCCGCCCACTCCGACAGCGGCCTGGCCTGGTACGACGTCTCGGTGATCGGGGTGGAGGGCAAGGGCTGGACCGACACCAAGGCCTCCTACGACCGTCTCCCGGCCCGCGCCGAGGGTGTGGTCCGCAAGCCGGTCTGGGGTCTCAGCCGCGACGCAGCCGGGCTGTGCGTGCGCTTCGCCACCGACGCGCCCTCGATCAGTGTCGCCTGGGACGGCGGCGGGGGGTTGCAGCACATGCCCGCCACCGGACGCAGCGGCCTGGACCTGTTTGTGCGGCGTGAGGGCCAGTGGCGCTTCACCCGCGTGGCCCGTCCCGAGCAGGAATGGACCGTGCGCCGGCTGTTCGAGGGACGCTCGCAGCAGAGGCGAGAGTACCTGATGTATCTCCCGCTCTACAACTCGGTGAGCAAAGTGGAGATCGGCGTGCCGGACGATTGCACTCTCTGGCGACTGCCGAAACCGGAGGGCAAGCCGGTCGTGTTCTACGGGACCTCGATCACTCAGGGCGGCTGCGCCAGCCGTCCGGGCAACGTCCACACGGCGATCCTGGGCCGCTGGCTGGAGCGCGAGGTGATCAACCTGGGATTCAGCGGCAACGGCAGGATGGAGCCTGAGATGGCCGAACTTATCAGCGAAATCGACCCGGCGGTGCTGCTGATCGACTGTATCCCCAATGTCGGCGGGGATATCGGCACGCTGACCGAACCGTTCATGGAGATTTACCGCAAGCGCCGCCCGGATACGCCGGTGCTGCTGGTGGAGAATATCCGTCCCTCCGATGCCGCCGCCAACCGCCTGATGCGCGAGGCCTGGCAGCGGCTGATAGCCGCGGGCGATGAGCATATCCACCTGCTGGAGTGTACGATGGATGTCTGGCTGAACGGCGACGCCACGGTGGATGGGGTCCACCCCACCGACCTGGGGTTCCTGCTGATGGCCAAATGGATGCAGGGTCCGATTGGGGTGTTGTTGAAGTAATATTAAGTTCCAAAGGTGGTTGTACGAGGAAAGCATGTACAAGTATTTTTTAGAAATGGGAATTGTAAATAAAATCAGAGAGGGAAAATAACTTTACTAGTGTGGAGAGCTGTAAATAATATAAAAGACAACTGATGATAAATCCCCCTCGATCCCCCTTTACGAAAAGGGGATAACAACCCCCGCCTGCTACGCAGGCACTAAGGGGGCCTTGCTTCCCCCCCTTTGCCAAAGGGGGGCCAGGGGGGATTTCAGCTTGAGTTGATCGAACCATTACCAGAGCGTCGTATTTCTACATTTACGTCCGGGACACAACAGTAGCAACTTATATGAGGATACCACCATGATCACTGCCCAGCTTTCGACCCACCACCGCTACGAATCCCTTGTCCCCGGCCTGGCCCAGGCGTTCGCCTGGCTGAACGAGATCAAGGACAACCCGCCCGGGCCGGGCCGCTACGAGATCGACGGCGAGCGAGTGTTCGCCATCGTCTCTGTCTACACCACCGCCCCGCGCGTGGAGAAAATCCTCGAGGGCCACTACAACTACCTCGATGTCCAGTACCTTGCCAGCGGAGGCCCCGAGGCGATATATTACACGCCCGCGGAGATGGCCTCGACCCTGGAGGAGTACGACCCGGAGAAGGACTTTATCACCTACGAGCCGGACGCCGCCGACAGCATGCTGGTGCTGCACCAGGGCGATTTCGCGGTTTTCTTCCCCGAGGACGCCCACATGCCCGGCGCCGCGTTCGACCAGCCCGCCGCGGTGACCAAGATCGTGGTCAAGGTGCGGCTGCCGGAAGCGCGGGGCTGAGTTGCATGCGGTAACAAGAAGCTGTTTCATAACCTTGAAACGGGACAACCCCCGCCTGCTTGCGCAGGCACCCCCTTTGTTAAGGGGGAATTGTCCGGTCTCAGGCTTTTTCGTACGGTGGCTGGGGTTATCCGGTTTTAGTCCCCCTTCATTAAGGGGGGAAACAGGGGGTTGTGTTTTTGGGCTTACCTGCCAATGGGCGAAAGTTTGAAATAAAATCCAGTTATGAAACAACTTCTAATGGCTAAACGGGAAATCGGGAGGGAGCAGATGCAGGGAACCGATCCGCGCGACCTGAACCCGCGCGAACTCGACCAGGAGAATTCCGGCAAGGAAATCTCGTTTGTCACCGTCATGGGCCGCGACCAGCAGGGCATTGTCGCCCGGGTCAGCAGCCTGCTGTTCGAGCACAGGATCAATATCGAGGATATCGCCCAGAAAGTGATGCGGGGCAATTTCGTGATGATCATGATGGTCGATTTCAAGGACAGCCCCAGTGATCTGGAGGACGTAAAAGCCGCAATGGAAAAGTTGGCGAAAGAAATGGGTTTGATCGTGCAGATCCAGCACGAGGCCCTGTTCAAGACCATGCACAGAGTGTGAGCGATGACGATCAACGTCCAGGAAGTATTCGAGACAGTGCGGATGACGCTCTACCAGCATTTCGACATCCGCACCACCACGCTGGGAATCAACCTCAAGGATTGTATCCACAGCGATTTCCAGCGGTTCCGCGACAATGTCTACCGCCGGATCAACGGCAAGGCCTGCGAACTGGTGGAACAGGCGAAGGCGCTGGAATCCCTGTTCGGCGTACCGATAATCAACAAGCGCATCTCGGTCACTCCGATCAGCCTGATCATGGAGACCCACACGGAAGCCGGGAAGTTCCTGCAGATGGCCCGGACGCTCGACAGCGCGGCCGGGGATGCCGGGATCGATTTTATCGGCGGCTTCGGTGCGCTGGTCCAGAAGGGAATGACCCGCAGCGACGCCGCCCTGATCGAATCGCTTCCCGAGGTGCTGAGCAATACCGGCCGGGTCTGCTCGTTCCTGAACCTGGGCAGCACGGTGGCCGGACTCAACCTCGATGCGATACTCGCGCTGGGCCCGATCCTCAAGCGCACGGCCGAAGCCAGCGAGCGCGGGATCGGCTGCGCCAAGTTTGTCGCCTTTGTCAACGCGCCGGAGGACAACCCGTTCATGGCCGGTGCGTTCCACGGTGTGGGCGAGCCGGATTTCTCGGTCAATATCGGTGTCAGCGGACCCGGGGTCGTGCGCGATGTAGTCGCGGCCAACCCCGATTGCGACCTCACCGAGCTGGGCGAGATAATCAAGCGCACAGCCTTCAAGATCACCCGCGCCGGCGAGCTGATCGGCCGCGAGTTGGCCCGCCGGCTGGAGGTCCCGTTCGGCATCATGGATGTCTCGCTGGCCTCCACCACGGCCTCCGGCGACTCGGTGGCCAGCGTGCTGGAGGCGATGGGTATCGAGCGGGTGGGGGCGCACGGCTCAACCCTGGCCCTGGCGCTGCTGATGGATTCGGTGAAGAAGGGCGGAGCGATGGCCAGCGCGAGCGTGGGCGGCCTGTCGGGCACGTTCATTCCGGTCAGCGAGGACGAGCGGATGATCGCCGCGGTGCAGGAGGGTGCGCTCAGCCTGGACAAGCTGGAGGCGTTGACCGCGGTCTGCAGCGTGGGGATGGACATGTTCGGTGTGCCGGGCGACACATCGGCCGAGAAGGTGAGCGCGATTATCGCCGACGAGCTTTCGATCGGTATAATCAACCACAAAACCACCGCGGTGAGGATCATTATCGCCCCCGGCGCCGAGCCCGGCGACCTGGTCGATTACGGCGGCCTGCTGGGCCGGGTGCCGATCATGGCGGTCAACAAGTTCGGCTCGGTTAATTTCATCCGGCGCGGCGGCAGGATGCCCGCTCCGGTTACCGGGATGAAGAACTGATAAATCATCGGGAGACAAGATTCCACTCTTGAGAGGGGTGCCTGCCCAAGCAGGCGGGCGGGGATTGAATTTATTTCCCATGCGTATCAAGGAAAAGCTGAAAAGCACAACCCCCTGTTTCCCCCTTTTCTAAGGGGGAATTAAAACCTCGGAACCCCGCTGGCCGTGCTGACAGTCCGGGCCTGACATTCCCCTCTTGAGAGGGGTGCCTGCCCAAGCAGGCGGGGTGTGTGATTTTAATGACAATTAGAGATGATTCATTGATCGAAAAATATAGCTAAGCAACTACTACCGTGAAACCTCGTATCCTGAAATTTCTGCTGGCGCTGCTTGTCGCCGCCCCGTGGAACCTTGCCGCCCAGGTGGCGAACCAGTCCGCGGCCGCCGCGGATTCTGTCGATCTGCGCCGGCATCCCTCGCTGCAGGATGCGCTTAAAACCGCCTGGGCGGTGAAAGTCTCGAATCCGCCGATACTCGACGGCTACCCCGAGGACTCCTGCTGGACCCTCGCGCTGCCGATCGACGATTTCATCCAGCGCCGTCCCGACGAGGGCGAGCCGCCCACCGAGGAAACGGTGGTGCGGATTGTCTACGACGACGAGTCGATCTATTTCCTGTTCATCTGCTACGACAGCGAACCGGACCTGATCCGCGCCCGGCTCACTCCGCGCGACTATATCCAGAGCTCCGACAACGTCCGCGTCTATCTCGATTCCTATTTCGACCGCCGCACCGCCTTCCAGTTCTCGGTCAACGCCGAGAATGTCCAGGCGGACGCGCTCTGGAGCGAGGAAACACGTCGCGACGAGAACTGGAACGCGGTCTGGTTCAGCCAAGTGCGCAAGCTGAGTTACGGCTGGGTCGCCGAGATCGAGATCCCCTTCAGCGTGCTGCGCTTCGGCGGCGGCAAACCGTTCCAGACCTGGGGCCTGAACCTTACCCGCTATATCGAGCGCAAGAAAGAGTATAACCAGTGGCGGCTGATTCCCGAGAGCGAGCGGGGTTTCTTCGTCAGCCGGTTCGGGATGCTGGGAGGGCTGGAAAACCTGGACACTCCCACCCGGCTGGAGTTCCTGCCCTATGCGGTCGGTCAGCTTCAGGACAACGAGGTGCTTTCCGGCGACTTCACCCGTAATTTCGGCCTGGATATCAAGTACGGGATCAACTCCGGGGTCACGCTCGACCTGGCGGTCAACCCTGAGTTCGGCACGGTGGAAACCGATGAGGAGCAGCTGAACCTGTCCCCGTTCCCCACCTACTACCCCGAGAAGCGCCCGTTTTTTATCGAGTTTCAGGATGTGTTCCGCACCGATATCCGTCTGGTGCATACCCGCCGGATCGGCAGGCCGCTGAACAACGTGATCAACCCCGCCTCCACGATCCTTACCGGCGCGCGGATAGTGGGCAAGACCCGCAGCGGGCTGCGTTACGGCTTGATCGAGGCGCTGGTGGACGAGGAGAAGTACTATTTCGTCGATACCGACGGCGACGGCAGTTTCGACTCCGGCGAGGAGCGTGCCTACCACGGCATGGATGAGGTGCCGGGACTGGAGCGGGACCGGGTCAGGGAAAAATACCTGGACCCGCGGACCAATTTCCTGGTCGGCAGGCTGTCGAAAGAATATGACGACGGTTCGAGCCTGGGTCTGATCGGGACCAGCGTGATCCGCGATGACAGCCACCCCGATTTCGACTGGAGCCGCTATGCGTTCACCGGCGGCCTGGACTGGGACCTGCGGTTCAACCACACCTGGCAGTTATCCGGACAGGTGGCCGGCAGCGCTGTCGAGGATGCGGAGCGAAGCAGCTCTAAGGGCTACGGCCTGGAACTGAAACTCCGCAAGTTCAACGGCGAACACCTCACCTACGGGGTCAACTACGACAACTATTCCGACAGGTTCGACGTCAACGACCTGGGCTGGGTCTACGGCAACGACTACGGGACACACCGCGTCCGCGGCGACATCCGCTTCCGCGACCGCCCCCACGCCTCGGGGGTCCGCTCATATAACATCAACTTGGAACTGAACCGCAACTGGACCGACAGCTACCTTGACCAACTGGTGGGCAAGACGTTCGGTAACCGCTACGACATGGACCTGGGCAGCTATACGGGCGGAAACCTCAGTTCGGCCTGGGGTTCGATGAACGCGCGTGTGCAGTTCATGAATTACTGGAACTTGTTTGCCGGCACCTGGCGGGCGATAGAAAACAGCGAGGACGCCTTCCGGGCGGCGGATGACCACGATTTTATTTTCCGCTACCCCAAGGGACACGGATACTGGGCGGGAATAGCCAACGATTACAGCAGCCCGTTCAATGTCAGCTTGAACAACAATTTCAGCACCTACCGCGATGGCGACCGCTGGACCGGCAGTATCCGCTTCCGCCTCCGGCCCCGTCCAAACCTGGAATTGAATTTTGAACCGCGATTGCAGAGGAATACCGGATTCTCGGATTTCAGCGAGCCGGTCGAGACCGATGGCTTCGAGACGCCGGCTAAGATTCTGGCCCTGCGTGACACGCGGTTCGAAAGCTACGTTTTCCGCACCAGTTATACGATGAACAACCGGCTGGATTTCCGCTTGTTCGCCCAGTACACCGATTTCTCGTCAAACCGCCACACGCCGCTGGAGCCGGGGCAGTGGGTACTGAATTCTCCGCAGAACCTGCGCAGCACCCTGGGGATCCATTTCGTCACCCGCTTCGAGTTCCGCCCGGGCAGCTTTTTCTACCTGGTGTACAAGGAGAGCCGGTTCGACGATCACGAGACGGAAGGGTTCAGCCGTCCCGACCGCCAGATTATCGGCAAGTTCACCTACTGGCTGAGCAAGAGCTGAGCCGGCTCTGACCGGTTATCCTTTCACGCTGTTGACCTCCTGTTTATCTTTCGTCATTCATGCAGCCGCCAAACCGGCAGGATTGGTCCAGGCATATTGAGATGGAGAAAGAGTCTGCGTACCAGCGATTTCGACTATCAACTTCCCGCGGAGCTGATCGCCCAGCATCCGGCCTCCCGCCGTGACGGCAGCCGTCTGCTGGTGGTCCACCGCGAAACCGGAGAACTGGAGCACCGCGGGTTTTCCGACCTGCCCGGCTATCTCGCTCCCGGCGGCCTGCTGGCTCTGAACAACACCAAAGTGTTCCCAGCGCGCTTTACCGGCGCCCTGGAAGGCGGGGCGGAGTTCGAGGTGCTGCTGGTCCGTCCCCTGGAGGCTGAGCTCTGGGTGGCGCTGGTGAGGCCGGGCAGACGGATGAAAACCGGACGCTGGGTGGAGTTCGGCGGCGGGGAACTGCTGATGACGGTCGAGGATTTCGGCGAGGAGAAAGGCGAGCGGATCGTGCGGCTGGAAGCTCCCCGCGGAGGCGATATCAACGAGCTGATCGAGCGCTGGGGCCGGGTCCCGCTGCCGCCGTATATCGAGCGCACCGACACTGCCGAGGACCGCGAGCGCTACCAGACTGTCTATGCCAGCAGTCGCGGCGCGGTGGCCGCGCCAACGGCCGGGCTGCATTTTACCGCCGCTCTGCTGGACAAACTGACGGCGCGGGGTACAGAGCTGGTGGAGCTTACTCTTCACGTCGGCCCCGGCACGTTCCGTCCGGTGAGCGTGGAAGATGTCGCAAAACACCGGATGGGCCGCGAGTGGTACAGAATCGAGCCGGACGTGTGGGAGAAGATAGTCCGGGCGAGAAAAGCGGGTAGCAAGCTGACCGCCGTCGGAACCACCAGTGTGCGCACCCTGGAAAGCTGTGCGGACCGCGGCGGTCTCGAGGGTTTCACGGAACTGTTTATCACGCCGGGATTCGAGTTCCGCGTGGTGGACCGCCTGCTGACCAATTTCCATCTGCCGCGCTCCACCCTGCTGATGCTGGTTTCGGCGTTCGCCGGCAGGGACTTGATTCTGGAGGCCTACCGCGAGGCGGTGGAGCGTGAATACCGGTTTTACAGCTATGGCGATGCGATGTTGATCTTGTAGACCTGGAATTATTATCCGGGACGTTTTCTGTGACAGGGAAATTTTTCGAACTCCAGGCAACCGACGCTGCGGCGCGGGCCGGGGTGATCAATACCGGCCACGGCGTCGTGCGCACGCCGGTGTTCATGCCGGTGGGCACCCAGGCGACAGTCAAGACGCTCACTCCGGCCGACCTGGACGGGATGGGAGTGGAGATCGTGCTGGCCAACACATACCACCTCTACCTTCGGCCCGGCCACGAACTGATTCGCCAGGCCGGAGGGGTGCAGGAATTCATGGGCTGGCGCAAGCCCGTGCTCACCGACAGCGGCGGTTACCAGGTGTTCAGCCTGCTTGACCTGAACAGGATCAGCGAGGAGGGCGTGCGTTTCCAGAGCCACCTCGACGGCTCCTACCACATGTTTACCCCCGAGAGCGTGATGGAGGCTCAGGCTGCGCTGGGCGCGGATATTATCATGGCGTTCGACGAGTGCGTCCCGTACCCGTCGGAGGAAGACTACGTGCGCCTGGCCGCCGAACGCACGATCCGCTGGAGCGAGCGTTGCCGGGACTCTCTGGACGGGCTGCCCGGCGCTAAACGGCCGTCGTGGGCGCAGTACCTCTTCGGTATTGTCCAGGGCGGAATGTACCATCATCTCCGCCGGTGGTCCGCACAGCGGACGGTGGAACTCGGCCTGCCGGGATACGCCGTGGGAGGCTTGAGCGTGGGCGAGCCTAAGGAGTTGATGTTCGAGATGCTGGAATGCTCCCTGGAGCACCTGCCCGAGGACAAGCCGCGCTATATGATGGGCGTGGGTTACCCCGAGGACCTGGTGGCGGCGGTGGCCAGGGGAGTGGACATGTTCGACTGCGTGGTGCCGACCCGGCTGGGCCGCAACGGGAACGCGTTTACCAGCTCGGGACGGGTGGCGGTGAAGAATTCCTCGTACGCCGCCGATTTCGGTCCCCTGGACGGGGAATGCAACTGCTACGCCTGCCGCAATTTCACCCGGGCCTACATCCGCCATCTGATCAACACCGGCGAGATCCTGGGAATCAGGCTCACCAGCCACCACAACGTGCATTTTATCACCGCTCTTATGCGGCAGATGCGGGAAGCGATTTTCGACGGTACATTTGACCAATGGTCGCAACTGTTTTATAATAAGTACGATCCCGGCAGCCGGTAGGTTTGCGGTGCGCCGGTTTGTTTTTCCCGCCACCGGGTGGGGAATTGTCATTTCAGGCGGGTACTTTTTCCAGCGCTGAGGAAATTATCTCGAGGAGCAATCAATGGGTACGGATGTTCTCTATGCAATGGGTCGCGGCGGCGGGGGTCAGGGCGCCCCGGCGGCCGGTTTCGACGGTACGTTCTTTTTCATGATTATCGCCACGTTCGCGATTATCTACTTCCTGATCATGAGGCCGCAGAAGCAGCAGCAGAAACAGCACAAGCAGATGCTCCAAGAGCTGCAGAGGGGCGACGAGGTAGTGACCGCCGGCGGAATCTACGGTAAGGTTATCGATATCGAGGAGAACACGATAGACCTCAAGGTGGCCGAGGGGACCAAAATCAAGATCGAGCGGTCCCGGGTCGGCAGGGTAATAACCAAAGGAAGCTGAAGGGAAAACGGCCATGGCCGTTCTGCAATTGAAATACATGGGCGACCCGTTCCTGCGCAAGAAAGCGATGGAGATCGAGCCGGATGAAATCGACTCGGTGATGGACAAGCTGATCGGGGACATGATCGAGACGATGTACACCAAGGACGGGGTGGGCTTGGCCGCGCCCCAGGTGGGTGTCGGCAAGCGCCTGATTGTCTACGATAATGTCGAGGCCGGCTACCAGCTCGACCCGCAAGTGCTGATCAACCCGGTGATTATCGAGGAGGAGGGTTCCTGCCGCGGCGAGGAAGGCTGCCTCTCGATCCCGGAGATCAAGGAAATGGTCGAGCGCGCCGAGCGGATCGTGGTTCGGGGCCTGGACCGCGAGGGCGGCGAGGTGGAGATCGAGGCCACCGACATGGTTGCCCGGATTATCCAGCATGAGGTTGACCACCTGGACGGTATCCTGTTTGTCGACCTGTTGGGTGGTGTAAAGAAGAAGCTTGCTGTCTCGCGCTGGAAAAAGGTACGCAAGGAGTTGGAGGCGCGGCAGAGCGCATGAGGGTAATTTTCTGGGGTAGCCCGCAGTTTGCAGCCGGGCCGCTCGAAGAGATCTGCAAATCATCCCACGAGGTCGCCGGAGTTGTCTGCCAACCCGACCGTCCCAGCGGCCGGGGCCGTAAGCTCAATCCGCCTCCGGTCAAACGAGCCGCCGAACGTCTGGGCCTGGCTGTCCTTCAGCCCGAGCGCCCTCGCGGCGGCCAATTCCTGAGCGACCTCCGCTCGTTAGCTCCCGATATCTCAGTGGTCGTGGCCTACGGCCATATCCTCAGGCCGGAAATTTTTACCCTGCCACCCTATGGCTCTATCAACCTCCATGCATCACTGCTGCCCGCCTGGCGCGGAGCCGCGCCGATCCAGCGCGCCCTCGCCGCGGGTGATACCGCAAGCGGTCTGACCGTGATCCGGATGGACGAGGGGATGGACAGCGGCGAAGTTCTCGCCGTAAAGCGGATGGCAATCGGTCAATCCGAAACGTCCGGGGAACTGGCCGCACGGATGAGCGCCGCGGGCGGCCCGCTACTGGTCGAGACCCTGGACCGGATCGAGCGGGGCGAAGTCAGGCCCGTGCCGCAGGACCACAGCCTGGCCACATTCGCGCCCAAGATCGACCGCGAGGAGGCCCGGGTGGACTGGAGCCGTCCGGCGCGCGAAATCGCCAACTCGGTCCGCGCGTTCGACCCCGCGCCGGGGGCCTGGACAACCCGCGATAGCGAGCCGCTGAAATTATTCAGGCCCCGGCTTGCCGATTGCACAGGTGAGCCGGGGGCCGTGGCGCAGGCGCCCGGCGGCGGCCTGCTTGTCTGCTGCGGACAGGGCGCGCTGGAGTTTGCCGAGGTCCAGGCCCAGGGCAAGCGCCGGATGCCCGCCGCGGATTATTTGAGAGGCGCACCGGTTGCCGAAGGTGAGAAGCTGGAGTAGTGCTCAATAAAATTCTTCCCCCCAGGATTATTCGCCGGCGATCCCCCATATCGCTTTTTGTTGAATTGTCATCCGGACAATGGAGGACGGTATGGCTCGCACGATCAGTGTTTTTCTGGTATTGGGAATAGTTTCGGCAACCAGTATTCTCTGCGCGTATAATCCTTTCGCAAAAGAAAAGAACAAACTGTTTCCGGTTTATGCGGATTCCGGATATGGCTTTATCGACAAAACCGGCAAGCTGGTTGTAGCTCCTCAATTTGACGAAGTTGGCCGTTTTTCCGAAGGTCTGGTAAGTGTGCGCGTAGGCGATAAATGGGGCTATATCGACACTACCGGCGATCTGGTAATAGCTCCACAATATGACAGGGCTTGGTGGTTTTCCGAAGGACTGGCGAGTGTGAGTGTCGATACGAATTCAGGTTATATTGACACATGTGGCAGCTATGTTATAGAGCCACAGTACAGGTCAGCCTGGCCTTTCATCGAAGGTGTCGCCAGGGTGCAACGGGACCTAAGGGGCGCGAGTCTTTATATAGACAAGGCAGGAAACGAAGTGCTGAGTCTGGTGGGTACGAACCAGAGCAGGTCTTTTTCCGAGGGTCTGATGCGTGTGCAGCTTGATATGTTGAATTCCGGCCTTAAATGGGGATATTTCGACAAAAGCGGCGAGCTGGTGATCCCGGCCAGATATGACATTGCGGAAGATTTCTCTCAGGGCGTGGCCCGTGTCACGGTCGAGGAAAAATGGGGCTATATCGACCGGGAAGGCAAGTGGTTTATCGAGCCAAAGTACTTCAACGCCGCGGATTTCAGCGAAGGATTCGCTGCTGTGCTGGTGGGCCCCGGTTGGGGTTATATCAACAGGGCTGGCAAGCTTGTGGTGGAGCCTGTTTACATTACGAGTTCCGGTTTGAACAACACACTCAGCCACGGTTTCTTGGAGGGCCTGGCTAGTGTGGAAACAGACAACGGCTTCGGCTTTATTGACACCACCGGCACGATTGTTATCCCGGCCCGGTATGAGTTTGCCTGGGGTTTCCATGAAGGCTTTGCAACAGTTCTGCTGAACAATAAATGGGGCTATATCAATAAATCCGGCGAGCTGGTAGTGCAGCCGCAGTATGACAAGGCTGGATGGTTTGACAATGGCCTGGCCAAGGTGACAATCGGTAATAAAACCGGCTATATTAATACAAGCGGTAGTTATATCTGGCCGCTTACTGAAATACCAATGCGACGATATTAAGAATGGCCGCTGATAGTCACCACAATAAAATCGACTGGCGCAAATTCCCGGTCCACGCTGTGACCGATGACCGGGTTGTCCGCAGGTCAGGGTTCATCAAGGCCGCCGGGGCGGTGGCTTCTACCGGTATCGCTGCGATCAACCTTCGCGCCCACGGCCTGGGTGGGAGGCAACTGTTCGAGTTGGCTGTCAGGCTGCGAGAGATTACCGCCGCGATTGGCGCACCGCTGATTGTCGCCGGCAGGATCGATATCGCCTTGGCCGCCGCTGCCGACGCGGTCCAGCTGGGAGTGAACACTGTCCCGCTGGAGGCCGCCGCTGCCCTGTGCCGTGAGCGGGGCCTGGCGTACGGGTACTCCTGCCACAGCGTGGAGGAGGCGGTTGTTGCCGAGGGGGCCGGAGCCTCGTATCTGTATTTCGGCACTGTTTTTAAGTCCGCCGGCAAGCCCGGCGTTGCCCCCTGCGGAATCGACCTCCTTGCCAAATCAGCGGGGTCTGTCGATATTCCGGTGTTTGCAATCGGCGGGATCGAGACTGTCAACGCGCAGAGTGTGGCCGCGGCCGGAGCCGCCGGCGCCGCGGCGATCAGT
>VRUH01000008.1:49530-108872 GCA_019456185.1 Candidatus Glassbacteria bacterium
ACGCCCCGGACCCGGGCGCGGCAGTCCGAACTCTGGCGGCCGAATTCAACACACCGACTCTCTGAAACGGGGATAGAGATATGATTACGGTTACTGTCAACGGAGAACAGCGGCAGGTGCAGGACGGAGCCCTGGTGGCCGACCTTCTGCGGGAACTCGGTATCGGCGAGCGCAGGGTGGCGGTGGAGTGCAACAAGCAGATCGTTAAACAGGAACAGTACGAGGAGACGAAACTGGGCGAGGGCGACGTGCTGGAGATAATCGAGTTTGTCGGCGGGGGCTGCTGAGGGGGGGGGGCGTGTTTTTGCGGATTTATTATCCACAGGAAGGACTTCACGATGGAGCAGGACAAGGGACTTCAAATCGCCGGACGCACGTTCCGCAGCCGGCTGCTGGTCGGTACCGGCAAGTACAAGGACAACCAGACGATGGTGGCCGCCCACGAGGCCAGCGGGGCGGAGGTGATCACGGTCGCCGTGCGCAGGGTAGATCTGAAGCGCAGCACGGAGGACGCCCTGCTGAATTTTATCGACCCGGACAAGTATTTCATCCTGCCCAACACCGCCGGCTGTTATTCGGTGGATGACGCGGTCCGCACGGCCCGCCTGGGCCGCGAGGCCGGGATGAGCGAGTGGGTCAAGCTGGAGGTTATCGGCGATGAGAAAACCCTGCTGCCGGACGTGGAGGGCCTGCTGGAGGCCACTCGAATTCTGGTCAAGGAGGGGTTCAAGGTGCTACCCTACACCAGCGACGATCTGATTATCGCCCGCCGTCTGGAGCAAGCCGGGGCGGTGGCGGTCATGCCGCTGGCCAGCCCGATCGGCAGCGGCATGGGGATTCTCAACCCGATCAATATCCGCTTTATCAAGGATGCGGTGAGCGTGCCGGTGATAGTGGACGCGGGCGTGGGCACGGCCAGTGACGCCGCTGTGGCGATGGAGCTGGGAGTCGATGGGATCCTGATGAACACCGGGATCGCGGCGGCCCGGGACCCGGTGGCGATGGCCCGGGCGATGAGGCTGGCCCTGGAAAGCGGCCGTCTGGCCTACCTGGCCGGCCGGATGGAGCGCAAGCAGTACGCAGACCCCAGCAGCCCCACCGGCGGCATGATCGAGTAGTTTCTCCGCACTTCCGACCGGGAACCTGGTCGGGGTTCCAGATTTTTTATCGACAATATGATTAATTCTTATATATTCGGTTTGGAATAAAACTTACCCTTAAGTCCTATCATGCCGGAGGAGCAATGCGAAAAGTTCTGACCGCCGCTGTGCTGTTTCTGCTGGTTTCTTCCGGCAGTGTGCTCGCCGAAAAATCAGTGCTGTGGGAGAATGGTATCGCGCTGATCCCGCATCCGCAGAGCGTGGAAGTGACCGGCGACAGTCTGGCGCTGGGCCGCAGGATCACGGTCGCGCTGGAGGGTAACGTCACCGCGGCCGACAGGTTCGCCGCCGATGACCTCGTGCAGCGGCTGGTTGCAGAGTATGGAGCGCGGGCTCAGGTGGGCGAGCGGGGGCGGGGGCCGGCGATCGTGCTGGAACGCGTGAAAGACGCTGCTCTGGGAGAGCAGGCGTACAGGCTGACAGTGGACAGCGATGGGATTACCGTGCAGGCCGCCGGCGAGGCCGGGCTGTTCTACGGTACCCGCACCCTGCTGCAACTGCTCAAACGCCACGGCAGCAGCCTGTATGTCAACCACCTCAAAATATCAGACAAGCCGGATATCCGCAAGCGCGCCGCCCATTACGACACCAAGCACCATCAGGACAAGTATGAGTATGTCCAGAGCTTTATCCGCGACCTGGCCGATTACAAGATCAACATGCTGCTCTGGGAGTGGGAAGACAAGTTCGAGTACCCGAGCCACCCCGTGATCGGCGCGCCCGGAGCGTTTACGAAAGAAGAGATGCAGGCCCTGACAGCTTACGCCCGCAAGTATCATGTGCAGATCGTCCCGCTGGTGCAGGGCCTGGGCCATGTCAGTTTCACGCTCAAATGGCCCGAGTTCGCCCACCTTCGCGAAATCCCGGCCTCCAACTGGGAATATTGTCCGCTCAAGGAGGGCAGCTACGAGCTGCTGTTCGAGCTGTGGAAAGACGCGGCGGAGGCCACTCCCGGCTCGAAATATCTCCATATCGGCTGTGATGAAACCTACGAGCTGGGCCTGGGTGTGGAGTGCGGCTGCCAGGCCGAGATGGAGAAGCTGGGGAAGGACGGGCTGTTCCAGAAATTTATCAACCGCTGCAGCGAATACGTGCTGAAAATGGGGCGTACCCCCTTAAGCTGGGGCGGCGGGTTCAACCCTGAATCAGGGCTGAAGCCTCCCAGGGGACATGTTGTCGGCGGTCGGAACCCCGGGCATGCCGCCGCCGCCAGGGCGGCCGGTTACGAAACCTACGTTTACGACCCCAACCCCGGGATAGAACACCTGTTCCTGCCCTATTTTCACAGCGAGAGTCCGTACTACGAGGGCAGCTGCCTGGAGCGCTCACGCGAACCGGTGGCGGCGGCCGCCCGGTCGGGCGGCTACGACGTGATGATCAATACTTCGTGGGACGACAGCGGGCTGCATAACCAGGTCTGGATGATGAGCTGGATCAACAGCGCGGAATGGTCGTGGAACGGCGGTGGGCCGGGCCTGGAAGAGTTTATCGACAAGTTTTTTGTCAGCTATTACGGCAAGGGTTCCCTGGAAATGCGCGAGCTGTGGACACTGCTTAACTACGGCGCCTTTTTCTACATGGATGCGTTCGAGCGTAAGGTGTGGCACTGGGGCGACGTGGGCAAGACCCACTTGCCCGATCTGCCACGCTGGGACGCTATCGAGTACGACCCGTTCTGGACACGGGAATACGCCCAGATGATCGGTCGCTCCCGTCACCAGTACGGACAGATGCAGAAGGCGGTCGCAATCTGCAAGGCGAACATGGTGCAGGAAAACGTACGCCACCTCTACGATTTCGAGGTGTTCCTCTCGATCGCCGAACTGATCGCCCACACGGCCAAAGTCTATATCGATCTGGCGGCGCTGGAGGATGCGGTCACCGAGGCCCACCGGGCCCGCTTTGTCAGCCACGAGGCGGCGCTGGACGGGCTGGAGAAAGCCGGTGGGATCGTGAAGGGCATTCTGGCCGAACGCGGGGAAGTTTATGGAAACCTGGTGGCTGTCTGGGAGAAAACCCGGCTGCCCAAAGGGATGGATACGCCGGAGAAGAAATTTTTCTTCCAACAGGACCGCGCCCGTCATTTCGGCTTCCGCCGGCCGGACATGAGCTACCTGATCTGCGACGAGCAGATGCTGGGCCTGGAGGACTACCTGGCGAAGCTCACGGAATACACGGCCTGGTACCGGGAGACGTATCTGTAAAAGGTGGGAATTCAGGAATCAGAATAAAGCAGAGAATTCAGGAGTCAGGAGACAGGAGATAGAATAATGGCAGTAATAAAGGAGCCGGGAGACAAAGGGGCTATGTCCTTCAGCAGTCTTAAAGCATCCTGCTATTTGCCCAATCCATTAATTTTTAACAATGCCCAGTCAATAAACGCATATAAGACATATCCAATGGCTAAAGTACAAGAATGGTGAGTAGCCGTTGTGTCAAAGCCGCAAAAGGCTATACTGGCTTCTATCTCCTGACTTCTGCCTCCTGCCTTTTGTCTTTTTGCTGTTCGTCTGACTTCTGACTCCTGTCTCCTGTCTCCTGCCTTGCTAGTACTCCAGCGCCGGCAGCTCGATATCGGCCCGTCGCTCGCGGATAAACCGGTGGCGCATGTCGCCGAGCCAGGGATCGGGGAACGTTTCGTTGAGGTCCAGGTCGGTCCAGACCACGCCGGGTTTCTCTGTTACCTCGGCCAGCAGTTCACCCCAGTGGCCGTAGATCGCTGTCGGCAGGTCGCTGTAGGCCGAGGTGACCAGGAAAGTCTGGTTTTCGATCGCACGGGCCTTGGCCAGCGTGGCGTTGCCGCCCCAGATCGGGCAGAAGATAATCTCCGCGCCCTGCACGGCCAGCGCACGGGCGGGGTCCGAGTACTGCACGTCCCAGCAGATCATCATCCCGATCCTGCCGAAATCCGTGTCGAACACCGGGAATGCGTCGCCGGGCGTGCAGCCGGCCTCGATCTCCTCGCGCGGCAGGTAGACCTTACGGTACTTGCCGGCCACCCGCCCCTCGCGGTCGATCAGCACGGCCGTGTTGTAGATCGCGTGGCCCTCCCGCTCACCCATCGCCCCCACGATATACATGCCGTACTTTTTCGCCACCTCGCCGAGCAGCCTGGTGGCCGCGCCGGGTATCGGCTCTGCCGTTTCGGCGTACGTCCTGCCCTCGGTCACTCCGGCCAGGTTGATCCCCTCGCCGATACAGACGATATCGCAGCCGTTGCGGCCGGCTTCTTCGAGCCAGGGGATATACGCTGCCACGCTGGCCTTGCTGTCGCCCACCCTGTGCGGCTGGAAATTAACTGTCGCCACCCGTACCTTGCGCTCGCCGGGGGCTGGCGCCTCGACCAGGGATATTCTGTCCCACCAGACCGTACCCTGGGGGCAGTAGCTCAGATAAAGTTCGAGCTCCACGCTGGTCGCTCTGTCCGGGGCCCTGAACACACCGGAGTTGCGGGTCCATTCGCCCTCTGAGCCGCTTTCCAGCACGTACTCCGGCTGGCCCGCCCGTCCGCCGTCGGCCCGCCGCCAGTCCAGCCGGCTTAACACCTGCTGACGCGGGTAGGGGACCGCCCTGGCCGTGAACCAGGCCTCGAACCGGTAGTATTTGCCCGGTTCGATGCCATCCACGGTGGACACCCAGCAGCCGTGGGCGGAGGTGTTGCTGGCCCCGCCGATCCCCAGGCTGCCCGAGCCGCCGAGATTGGGCAGTTCAGCAGTGAAAAAATCCGGACTGGTCTGCTCGCGCTGGCTCCAGGAGTCCCAGTTCTCGAGCGTGGCCGGCGTTTGCCCTGGAGAGAAAGTATCCGCAGAGAACTCCACTCCGGCGGTGGTCTCGCTCCCGGCCTGTCCGAAAGAGGCGGCTGTCAGCAGCAAAACAAGAAGCGCCGTTGTCCTGAAAAGGGCGGAGCAGCATTTATCTCTGATCATTGCAGTCTCCCGTTGTCTGTGATTATCACGGCTCGATCCCATCTTTCCGGCTCATGAGTATAAACCCCTCCGGCCTCGGCGGTCAAGCAGCGGGAATCCGCCCTGATTCCGGTTGTGATTTTAGAAATAAACCAAGCGAAGGTAAGGGAAATGTCTCCGGCTGCATTCCCAACCCGGAGCACTCACTGGAGGCCATCTGCCCGACTCTCAACAAGTCCGGTTATTTTTTCTTTGTTAATTGCACTCTGACTCGTTATAATGACTAAACGATCCAGGGAGGCACACACAGAGTCAACGGGGGCATAAGTGGCTGAGGAGTATTTCCCGGTACCATTGAAAAAGATCGTGGTGGATTCTGTCCCCAATTTCGATCTGTATATCCGCCAGAAAGACCGTTACGTACTGTACCGCAAGGCCAAAATCCGATTCGAGAACAAGGCGCTGAGCAACCTGATGGACAACCGGGTCGATTCTTTGTACGTCTCCAAGCAGGACCTGGAACTCTACGAAAAATACCGCGACGAGATCCGCCAGAAGCAGGAAGAAATTTACGGCAAACAGGGTTTCTCCGGCTGTTTTGTCGATCCCGCCGAAGTGGAACGCTACCACGATATTCTCGAAAACTACCACGTGGTCAACAGCTCGATTTTCGATACCGGACAGGAAGTGGACTTTACGCTGTACTACCACGAGGAAAACGAGGTTGTCCCGGCGGAAGATTTCGAGGGAAAGATAAGGGGACCCTGGGAGCTGACACGTCCGCTGGCCGCGGATAAGGAAATCATGATCCGCAACGAAGACAGGACCGCCTACAGGGACTTTGTCAAGCGGGTGCTGGACGAGGCGATGGACGGCCCCCCGGAACGTCAGGCCACGGCCCTGCGCGAGATGAGCAAGATGGTGGTCAAGGATGTGCTCGCAGACCCCCGCAGCGGAGATGGAATCAAGCAGGCCGACGAGTCCGTAACCTCGCTGGTGGATTTCATCCTCGACAACGAAGCGTCGTTTTACTCGCTGATGAAAGTGCAGGGCCACGATTACTACACTTATGTCCATTCGATGAATGTCTGTACGTTCAGCGTGGCGCTGGGCACCGTGATCGGCCTGCCCAAGAAACCGGACCTGGAGTGGCTCGGCCTGGGGGGCATGCTTCACGACGTTGGTAAAAGCATGGTCGATTCCCGGCTGATCAACAAGCCCGGCAGGCTGACAGAGGAAGAATTCAAGTCGATGAAAGATCACGTGATCATGGGTTACAACACGCTCAAGGAAAGCCACGACCTGCCGGAGCAGGTCCTTGAGCCGGTAATCCAGCACCACGAAAAGCTGACTGGTATCGGCTACCCGCACGGAATCAAGGACGGAGAGATCGGCACTTTCGGCCGGATCAGCTCGATCGTGGACATTTACGACGCGCTGACCACGGAGCGCTCGTACAAAAAAGCGCTGAGCCCGTTCGAGGCGCTGAGTTTCCTGTCCAAAACCCGGCACGACTACGACAACGACATCCTCAACAGTTTCATCATGATGCTGGGCAAACAGATCGAGCGCGGGGCGGCGGAGAAGTGATAACAGGCTTTGAGCGGCTTGATTTTACAAGGGCGGCCGCAACGGCCGCCCTTTTTGCGTGCTTTTCAGTTTACTGTCATTGCGGTCGAACAAAGAACGGCTCCGTCAAGCGTACAAACCGCTGGATTATAAGTCCCGGAGTCAAGTCCCACGATCTCGCCGTCAACTTCACACTTCACACGTGCAGAAACGGGGCAGGCACTGAGGAGCTTCTGTCAAGCTGATAAGAAAACAAAAGCCGACGCTCCAAAAAAGAACATCGGCTTTAGGTGATAAGATCAATTTCAGATCGTCTCACGTGATCGCTCCCAGAGCAATAAAAGTTGCAATAATCCCAAAGTAAGCGAAGCAAGCTAGAGCCACCTTACAATAAAGAGCCGCAGAGCAACCATACTTATTATAAGAGTCCTTATGGGTCTTCATTTTTTCTCACCTCCTTTCCAATTTCCAGTTAAGTGAATGATATCGAGTCTGGAACGTTCTCTTTCTATTTCATAAGACACAATCAGAAGCTTACTGGTTTCAATAAATTGCGAGAATTTGCCATTGGATATCTGACCCCGGCACATGAACCACTTGAAATAAAGGCATTTAGCATGCCATGTCCTGATTAACGGAGCGCAGGCTGCAGCTTAATCCCTATTTGTTTAATTGAGATTAAGTTGGCCGTTAGGACGGGGTGGGCAGAATTTTCTAAAAGGCAGTTGAAAAAACAGTTGGAGAGAGAAAAGTATCAAATATCTGATAGCCTTTTCGATATTTCGAGAACTGCTTAAGACTCATTGCTGATTCATTGTCCTGTTTCCACCGGGTTTTCCTCCACACCCTGCCACTGACTGAACGACCCGTCGTATAACCGCGCATCATAGCCCAGATATTTCAGCACAAAATAACTCAGCGATGCGCTTCGGCCGGTACGGCAGTAGCTGACCACCGGCATATCCCCGCTGAAGCCCGCCTGGCTGTACAGTGCCCTGAGTTCATCGATTTCCAGCAATTTCGGGTTGTCCGGTCCGGCCAGGCTGCGGATCACCGGCAGGTTGAACGCTCCGGGGATATGACCACCGCGGCCGATATCCCCGCCGGGAGCTTCGCCGCTGAACTGGTCAGGCGGACGGCAATCCAGCAGGGGAGTGTCCCCGCCGCCGACTATCTGCTGAACCTCATCCATGCCCGCCACGATATTGCTGTTAACCTCGGGCTGGAAAGCGGAAAGCTGAACCTCCGGGGTGATGTCGCTCAAGGGCCGTCCCTCCGCTTTCCAGACCACCAATTGGCCGTCCAGCAAAGCCGAGTTTTCTCCCAGTCCCAGGTAGTCCAGTGTTAAGTAAGCGCGGGCGGCCATGATTCCGTTCCCCTCATCGTAAATCACCACCCTGCTGTTCCGGTCGATCCCCAGGCCGCGGACCAGCAGGGTAAGCTTTTCCACCGGAGGAAGCTCGTTGGCGATCCCGCCGTCGGATTCGGTAATCTGGTCCCAGCCGACATACCGGGCTGCGGGAATATGCTCCCTGTCGTAGCCATCGCGCCTGGCGGATACATGCAGGATAACGAGCTCATCCGCGCCGAGTCTTTCGCTCAGCCATTCAGTCGAAACAAGCATCGAATACCGCACCGCCGGTTCGTTTGCCACCACCAGCGGCCGGCTGCTGTTCTCATGCTGCTCGGATGCGCCGCAGGCGATCACGAGCAGCGCCGCAAATAGTAATTTAGTCCAGCCTGAACCGGTCACGCCTCTGGCCTCCGATTGCAGAGAGAATTGAACTGCGGGAAAAAATGAAACCGGACGGGCAGCTTCGCTGTCATAAGATACAGAAGGAGCGATTGGAAAGCAAAACAACGATAAACCAACTGGAGAAAACAATGAGCGCGATAGAGAAGATCAAGGTTGCCGGCAACACGATCCTGGGCCTGGCGATCTATTTCACGCTGCTGGCCCTGCCGCTGGTCTGAATCGAAAAGCAGCAGCAAACAACTAAAGGCCGTCCATCAGGACGGCCTTTAGTTGTTTAGTGCCGTAACTTATCAGTTGATCCCGATAACCACGATCTCGAAAGTCAGGTCCTGGCCGGCCAGGGGATGGTTCAGGTCGAGGGTCACACTGTCCCCGGCAACCGCGCTTACCACTGCGGGAAACGGGCGCCCCTGGTCGTTCTGAAGCTGAATGCGTATCCCCACCTCGGGATTCATGCCTTCCGGAAATTGCGACTTGGGGAGTTTGCGGAACCTCGCCTCGCTGCGCTGCCCGTAGGCCATCGAATCGGGGATGGTGAAAGTTTTGGATTCGTTCAGCGCCATGCCTATCACGGCCTCGTCGAAGCCGGCGATCACATCTCCCGCACCCGCGACAAACTGAAACGACTGGCCGGTCAGCGTGGAGTCGAACACCGAGCCGTCCGCGAGAGACCCCATGTAGGTCAGGCTGACGGTATCGCCCGCAGCCACAACCTTTCCGCCCCCTCCGTCCTGCCCGTCGGATGAACCTCCGCAGCCGATTACGAATACAAGCGCGATAATCGCTGTGCTGCCACGCAATAACCTGCTGTCGAACCACATTACTGTTCTCACTTTCCAGGCACGTGAGACCCGTTATCATGTTTAGCGGCTATCTCCGATGGTCCGACGGCGGCAGACACGGCGCGAAACAACTGGTCATAACAAGTTTGGTTCAAGGTACAGTTAACTAGCCAATAACTGATTAATTGTCAAGGATTTTAGCGGCTGCGGCATGTTTTCGCCGCGGGGATTGCCCCGGCGGGGTGGGATCGATTATTATTCTTGCACTGCATCTTCGAGCCGGGATCATTCATGTATCGGGAGGGATTATGGCGCAGGATAAAGTTACCGTGGTAGCGGTGATCAAAGCGAAAAGCGGCAGGGAAGACCAGGTGCGGCGGGAACTCGAAGCGCTGATCGCGCCGACCCGTGAAGAGGAGGGCTGTATCAACTACGACATGCACCGCGGCAGCGAGGACCCGTCGTTATTCATGTTCCACGAAAACTGGCGCAGCAAGGGGGACCTGGATATCCACCTGCAGCAACCCTACCTGGCGCGGTTCATGGAACTGGCCGATGATCTGCTGGCCGAACCTGTCCGGATAACTCTCTGGGAGGAGATCAGCTCCAGGTGAGCGGCAGCGCAAAAGGTGCGATCAAGATAATCAACAGCGCCGCGCCGATCCGTATCTGTGACAACGGCGGCTGGACCGACACCTGGTTCGCCGGCCACGGACGGATTTTCAATATCGGCGTCTATCCGATTGTCGAGGTGCAGCTTGAGATTTATCCTCGCACAGCGACGGCGGAGCGGATAGTAATCAACGCGGAAAATTTCGGCGAGCGTTACGCTCTCGGCAGCAGCAAAGGCGGCGACTGGGACCGTCACCCCCTGCTCGAGGCCACTATCCGGCGGATGAACGTGCCGGATGACTACGCGTTTGAAATCACGATTTACAGCGAGGCCCCCAGCGGAGCGGGTACCGGCACCAGCGCCGCGGTGACCGTGGCGCTGGTGGGAGCGCTTGACTGCCTGACTCCCGGCAGGCTGGCGCCTCACGAGATTGCTTATACCGCTCACTCGGTGGAAACAGAAATGCTGGATCTGCAGAGCGGAATCCAGGACCAGCTCTGTTCCACCTACGGCGGAGTCAATTATATCGAGATGCACGAATATCCGCACGCCACGCTGAGCCGGATCCAGGTGTCCAATTCGATCTGGTGGGAACTGGAACGTCGGCTGGCGCTGATTTACCTGGGCAGGTCGCACCACTCCTCTCAGCTGCACGATCAGGTTATCGCCGGGCTGGAAAACGAGGGGCCCGGCAGCCCGAAACTGGAGCCGCTGCGGGAGACAGCCCCGGCCAGCCGCGATGCGCTCTACCGGGGAGATTTCTCGTCGCTGGGCCGCGCGATGGCGGATAATACGGAGGCCCAGCGCAACCTGCATCCCGACCTGGTCAGCCCCGAGGCCGACCGGGTAATCGAAATCGCCAGGGATTATGGAGCGGTGGGCTGGAAAGTTAACGGCGCGGGCGGCGACGGAGGTTCGCTGACCCTGCTGTGTTCACAGCAGTCGTTTGCGCAACGGGCGATGATCCGCGAGATCGAACAGGAGAGCGCTGCTTTCGCCAATATCCCGATCTACCTCAGCCGCCACGGCTTGAGAATCTGGGAACAGTGATCGTTGAAATTGAAGAATTGTCAGACGGCGGGGAAAGGGATAAAAAAAGACCCAGCGTAGCTGGCAAGCGAAGACCATTACAGGGTTGAGGAAGCGGCCCGGATTTCGAAGTCCCCGATGAACTGCCAGGGCGTGACGTCCACTCGGATCTCGCTTTCCCTAATGAGATTTTGTCTTCGTCCAGTGCGTTGGGTCTGAAAATCGCGTTGTCGATTTTGTTCCGTCCACCTCTCCGGCGGACGTGTTTATGTAATAGCAATCGCCGTGCCAGATTGTTTGCAGGCTCCATGTGTTTTGACTGTCCTTTTGTAAGTATCACAATATAAGCTTTTAATCGGCTTCTGATTTCTCCCGCACTTTTGCTCAACAGAAAACGGCCCGGCAAATTGTGCGCAATAAAGCAACATTACCGGACACAAATATGTGCGAATCCGCTCAATTGCTTTTACTAATAGGTCTGTTTCACCCATCCGCCCCGCAGGATTAAGCGGCTGCGCCCGAAAGGATCATTTCTTCAGCTTCCCGCGCGTGTTCAGGGCACCAGTTCCGTACTGAAAATCAGCGTGCCGAAATAGTCCGGGTCATGGAACGTACGTCCGCTGACCGGACTCCACGACTGCCCCTCGCCGGGCTTGCCCGCGCCGCCGGGCAGATCGATCCGGTAGAAATTGATCCGCCATTTATCCCCGTCGTGGGGGGGATTGTTCGGCGCGGTGACAATATCGGCCAGCGGGACAGCCATCTCGACGCTCCAGCCCTGGTCGGTGTCGCTCGGATCGTTGAGAGTACCCCGCGGCCAGGCCGCCCAGCGGATATCCAGGCTGTTCCAGGCCAGGATCCCGGTCAGCTTCACCCGCTCGCCCTCGAACCCGTGGTTGAGAATGAACCCGTCCCACAGCGTGCCCAGCGGATTGACCTCGAGTTCCACGTAGTCGAACCCGTCGCTGTCGGCGTCGATAAACACCTCGACCACTTCCTCGTTGTAGAGCGGAAGGTCGCGGACAGTCATTGTCGACCAGATATGGCTGTCCACGCAGTCCCAGCTGAAATAGAGGTAGAAATCATCCCAGAGCATCCGCACAGTTGTTGCCTGGGACGGTTCGCCGCCGTTTTTCACCGACAGGCTTACCGCCTGGGCGTCGTCCCACACGCGCTCGTCCAGCTTACCGTCCACATGGATCGCCTCGGTGGTTTTCCGCGCGGTGTAGAGGTGGCTGTCCGGCCCGGCGTTCAGAACAGGGGCGGAACTGATCAGCAGGAAGACAGCAGCGCTCAAAGTGCCGATTATCGCAGACTTGTTCATCGATTATCCTCCACTTGTAGCTGTTGGTGACGGGCCGTTGACCGGCCGCCGGCTGGTTTTACTGTCTAATGTGCATCCTGCGGCCGAAAAACTCAAGTGCCTCAATAGATCGCGATTAACGTCCGCTACGGCCGGGCCTGCTGCAACTGATAATCAACTGACTGCTGCAAATCCCCTTGATTTGCAGTTTAATTATCAATGACGCGGGAATTGTTCAGCACGCAGCTTTTACCTCCAGGAATCTTTTCTTAAATTTATCCTTGAGGTCGGTCGGATAATAGTTTAAAATGAGATAACTTAATCAACTATTCTTTTCGCAAGGAAACTGCCGGAAAAGAATCTGATCGGAAACGCGCGGCCGGAACCCGCCCGCGTATACATGCTCCCAGGAGGCCGCCCATGGCAGAGATGGTACAGCAGGAAAAGGGTGACGCAAAGTATTCGACTCTCCAGACTGTCGGCTTGATGCTGCTGCGGATGGCTGTTGGCTGGCATTTTCTCTACGAGGGTCTGGTCAAGCTGCTGGACCCTGGATGGTCATCGGCCGGATACCTTGCCGGATCGCAGTGGATCCTGGGCGGCCTGTTCGACTGGATCCTGGCCCATCCGGCCGCGCTGGCGGCAGTGGACCTGCTCAATATCTGGGGACTGCTGCTGATCGGCCTGGGACTGTTCCTGGGCATGTTCACCCGCGCCGCGGCGATCAGCGGTATCACTCTGCTGTCGCTCTACTGGATAGCCAATCCGCCGCTGGTGGGCCTGGACTACGAGCTGTTCACCGAGGGCAACTACCTCGTGGTGGACAAGAACCTGGTGGAAATGCTGGCTCTGCTGGTGATGGCCGCCTTTCCGACCGGCTCGTTTTTCGGCCTCGACAGGCTGCTCGATTCGATGCGGAAAAAGATCGCCGAGAACCGCGCGGTGCCGCCGGGACCGGTGGCGCAGACAGTGGAGGAACAGCCGTCCGGCTCATTGCTCGAACGCCGCGAACTGATCAAGTCCCTGATCTCCCTGCCGGTGCTGGGCGGGTTCGCGTTCGCGTTCATGAAAAAGCGGGGCTGGGAAAGCTGGGAGGAAAAGCACCTGCTGGCCGCCGGCGGCGAGACCGAGGCGATTACCAGCGCTACCGCCAGGACCTTTCATTTCTCCGGCCTCAAGGACCTCAAGGGTACGCTGCCCAGGGCCAGGATCGGCAACCTCGAACTCAGCCGGTTGATCCTGGGCGGCAACCTGATCGGCGGCTGGGCGCACGCCCGCGACCTGATCTACGCCAGCAAGCTGGTCAAGGCCTACCACCACGACCGTAAAGTGTTCGAGACTTTCAGCCTGGCCGAACAATGCGGGGTGAACACGATCCTGACCAACCCGGCGCTCTGCCGCGTGATCAGCGAGTACTGGCGCAAGACCGGCGGCAAGATCCAGTTCATCAGCGACTGTGCCTGGAACGGCGACGTGCTCGAGGGGATCAGGGTGTCGGTCGACGGCGGCGCGCACGCCTGCTACGTCCAGGGCGGAATCACCGACCGGCTGGTGCCCGAGGGCAAGCTGGACGTGATCGGCGAGGCGCTGGAGCTGATCCGCGGCTACGGGATCCCGGCGGGTATCGGCGCCCACGACCTCAACTCGGTGATCGCCTGCGTGGAGGCCGGGCTGGTGCCCGATTACTGGGTCAAGACCCTGCACCACACCAATTACTGGTCGGCCATTCCCGAGGAAGACCACGACAATATCTGGTGCAAGAAACCAGAGGCCACGATGGAGTACATGAACAACCTGGAGCAGCCCTGGATCGCGTACAAAGTGCTGGCCGCCGGGGCGATCAAGCCCGAGGTGGGATTCCCCTATGCGTTTAACGGCGGCGCGGACTTTATCTGCGTGGGCATGTACGACTTCCAGGTGGTCGATGACGTCAACGTGGCGATCGACGTGCTGAACGGCGACCTCCAGCGCACCCGCCCCTGGCGCTCGCTGACGATTGCCTGAGCGCAAAAGTTGATTGAGATGCATGCTGAAAGCCCGGGTTGATTGTTCAGCCCGGGCTTTATTATATCCCGGCCACTTTTTGATTGACTGCGAGAGTAGGAAAACGATAGGTTATTATCCGGCGGCCCGTGTCAGAGCGGCCGCGGCAAAACTCAGCAACTCAGGTGGCCTGGATGGACAATCCTCTGCAGAAGAGCAGGCGTTGGAAACTCTGATAACGAGGCTCGATTTCTGCGCGGCCGAGGAAATCCCGTGGGTGGTTAACCTCCATCCGATCCACGTAATCCGTGGAGAGCTGGACCTGTTCGGCTTGAAGGAAAAACTGGCGGACGAGGCCAGGGCCAGGGGAATCCCTGTAATGACCCTGGGGGAACCGGCCGGCAGAATAACACGGAAGCGAGACTGACGGGCAACGTGCAGCAGTGTGCAGTTTAACCTTCAGCGACGATGGGAGCAGCAGATGAGTAAAAATGTCGTAACGTTCTTGTGCGCGGCGGTGGCCGTACTGGTTTGCGGAGCTGAAATCCGGGCCCAGGATTTCGACCCGCTGCAGATGAGCCTGGGCAACCTGTACATGCTCTCCCATGCCAAGACCCGTTCAATCAGCCCGGAGAATTTCAGCGGTGAGAAAGGTAAAGGCGGGATGGCCAAGGTGGGCGAGGGCTCGGCCAGCCGCGCCGCCCGCGATCTGGGCCAGGGCTGGAAGGTTAACCCATATGTGCGCGTGGCTCCCGGCGAGACATTCACCCTGGGCGAGATCCAGGGGTCCGGCGCGATCCAGCATATCTGGATCACCCTGGCCGGAGTTTACCGCTACACGATCCTGCGCATGTACTGGGACGGCGAGAAAGAGCCGTCGGTGGAAAGCCCGCTGGGAGACTTTTTCTGCGCCGGCTGGCGCGGGCCGTGGAACCATTTCGCCCAGGTATCGTCGCTGCCGATTCAGGTCAATCCGGGCAGCGGGATGAACTCCTACTGGGTGATGCCGTTTCGGAAAGGCGCCAAGCTGACTATCGAAAATCTCAATACGGACACCATGACGGTCTACTACCAGATCGACTATACGCTCACCGACGTTCCCGAGGACGCGGCCTATTTCCACGCCCAGTACCGCCGCACCAACCCGCTGCCCTACAAGGATGTTTATACCATAGTCGACGGGATCAAGGGCTGGGGGCACTATGTGGGCACCTACATGGCCTGGCAAGTGAACAACAACGGCTGGTGGGGCGAGGGCGAGATCAAGTTCTACCTGGACGGCGACAGCAAATTCCCGACAATCAACAGCACCGGCACCGAGGACTATTTCCTCGGCTCCTATAATTTCGGCAATTCCAGGGACGGGGACTACCAGGAGTTCACCAATATTTTCGCCGGCATGCCCCAGGTGATCCGTCCCTCGAGTCCGGATAACTCCAACCAGCGTTTCGGGCTGTACCGCTGGCACGTGATGGACCCGATCCGCTTTGAAAAAGACCTCAAAGTGACCATCCAGGCCCTGGGCTGGCGCAGCGGAGGCCGTTACCTGCCGCTGCAGGACGATATCGCCTCGGTGGCCTACTGGTACCAGCGCGAGCCGCACGCCGGATTTCCGAAGCTGCCGGACAAGGATTATCTGGAAGTACGCTGAGAGTACAGCATTGCACAGGGATAATAAACGCAGGGGCTGGTTTCAAACCAGCCCCTGCGTTGTTTTGCGCGATGAAATGAAACCGGCTGCCAGTGGAGAGATTCCCCCGTTCATCTCCTTCCCGAGGCTCGGGAGCGGATTCAAAGAGCCATTCGTTCCTCTTCTGACCAAGATTGATTTCTTCTGCCAGTTTTTTGACAGCTATCCGCGTAAATCCTCTGTCTTGGTGTGAAATTCCTTTTTGAATTCTCCGAGAATCCTTGATTTATCCACACTTTGCAAAGAATCAACCTGCTGAAAAGTTTTTGTAACGTTATCTCTTCTCATCAGACCAATTGACGGACAAGATAAAACTAACTTGAACTCAGCCTCCAGAGACAGGTCAGAAAAGAGGCGATAACGATGAAGCATTGTAAAATACAATAAATCTAAAACCGAATAATCGCTGTGGCAGTTGTACTCGAAACTGAACTTGACGGGGAGGTGCTATGTGTAGGACAAGGCACTCTGTTTCTTTAACACTGCTTGCTTTACTTATGTTGCTCGCCTGCGGCTCCGATAAAGCTGATCTCCTGGCGCCGGACGGCGGTGGTTCGCCTCAACCCGGCTCGAACGAATGGCTGATACCGCAGGACCAGATCAAGGACGGCGGCCCCGGCAAGGATGGAATTCCGTCTATCGACGCGCCCAGGTTTCAAAGCGGCTGGTCGAACATGAGCGCGGTGGGCGACAACGACCTTGTTGTCATCTACATTCCCAGCGACGGTTCGCAGGCTCGAGCTTATCCACACCCTATCCTGGATTGGCACGAGGTGGTAAACGACCGGGTGGGAGATAAGGGGGCATCAGTCACATATTGTCCGCTCACCGGTTCCACGGTCATTGTGGATCGCGCGATAGTCAGCGGCTCAGGTTTTGGAGTCAGCGGCCTTCTCTACAACAACAACTTGATCATGTACGACCGCGCAACCGACAGCAGATGGCCGCAGATGTCGCTTCTCTGCGCCAACGGACCTCTTGTCGGCACGCCTGTCGTTCCACTGCCGATGATCGAGACCACGGTGGCTACCGCTCGCCGGATGTTCCCGAACGCCGAAGTGTTGACCACACAGACCGGGCACAACCAGCCATACGGGCGGTATCCTTACGGCACCTACAAGACCAACAGCGGCACACTGTTTTCCATCTCGATAACCGACAACTCCATGCACCCGAAAGAGCGCATTCACGGGATAATTGCCGGGGGAGCGTCAAAGGCATATACGATTAAGAGTCTGAACGGCCGCGTTGCGATTAACGACCAGGTGGGTGCGGCTCCAGTGCTGATTGCGGGTTCCGGTCCGGATAACTTTGTGGTCAGCTTCGCTAGATTCAGCCACAATGGAGAACCCCTCACTTTTTCCGTGGACACTAGTGCAGTGCAAATCTATCCGTTCAATCTTCGCGATGACCAGACCGGAAGCACCTGGAATATCCTCGGCCAGGCAATCTCCGGAGAGTTGAGCGGACAGAGGCTTACGCCTACTGTAAATATGAACTCATACTGGTTCGCCTGGATCAACTTTTACCCGGACACGGAGGTGTACGTTGATTGACACAGCCAGACACCGGAGTTCGCGGCTAGTCGCTCTTGGAGGATCATTCGCTGGAATTCCACCGCTGCTGATACTTTCTCTGGCCTTTCTGCTCTGGACGACGCAACTGAGCGGCCAAACTTGCAGTTGCGCTTCCGGGTCGGCGCTGGGACCGTTCGAGACCGGGACACTGAACCGGGGAACCTGGAATATGGGGCTGAGTTACAACCGGCAGGTGATTGACGATCTCTACCAGGGAAACAGGCAACTGGTGGATGGCACCGAGCGCAGCCGGTCGGCGCAATCGCTTCAGCTCCTGATGGATTACGGAATAAGCCGCCGCCTGACCCTCAGTTCGACTTTCTCACTAGTTCGGCAGGAACGTGAGGTAAGAAACTCATCAGGAGCAGACAATTCGCTGCAGGTGGATGGGCCAGGAGACGCCCTGGTGATATTGAAGTACTCACTTGCTAAGCCCGGTATTTTTTCTGGCCGGGAGGTCGCTGTTGGGATTGGAAGCAAGATACCGCTAGGTGAATCGAACGATCGTCGGAGCGGAATTCTGACAGCCGAGGACATGCAGCCCGGCAGCGGAGCCTGGGACTGGATATTCTGGGCTTACGCCTCGCAGCAGCTTGATCCCGCTGGACAGTATTCGCTGATGTTATCGGTCTTCTACCGCTTGAACGGCGAGAATGATCGAAACTATCATTTCGGCGACGACCTGTCCGCGTCTTTCGGCGTAAACCGCTTTACGCTGCCATTTTACACTCCTGCCAGCCTGGGGCTGCTGATGTCATACCGTCATGCCGCCGCGGGATCCCGTGGAGTCACGGAAATACCGAATACCGGCGGCGACTGGCTGTATATTACACCTGGCGCAAACTTGGACTTGCCGTGGGACCTGAGCCTTGGTTTATCCTGGGAATTACCGCTTTACCGTAATGTGAAAGGAGTGCAATTCAGCACGAGCTACTCTACGCGTATCTCCCTGTTCAGGCTGATGTAACACCACTTTAAGAATAGCTGCAGTCAACCTCCCGGATGAAATCTGTAATATTCCGCGGCTCTCCCCGACTAATCCGCGGGTTCTGCAAAAGCGAGGAAGATTATCACCTCCGGCCCTAATAAATTGTGCAACTGGCTCTAAAAGTCTAGACTCTTTTTTAAATCAGAAGTTTTGAAATGGCCTCTAACTGGGTGGCGATGATTTTAATTATGTAATGTCATGGAAATCCCTTTACTTGCATATCACGCCAGTATCCGGAGGCCATTTTCAACCATGAAAAATTGTCTTGGCATTTCTAAGTTTGAAAACATATGATTCAAAGCGCTCTATGGAGGAGGAAATGATCTTGTTTTTTCAAAACCGCCATGTCGCCTGCGGCATGGGAGGATCAGTCAACGAATCGAGCCATGAAAACGGAAAGTGGTTCTGGTGTAAGAAATTCTGTCTGACCTTGGCGAACGGAATATTAATTCTAATTCTATTCTTTTTAACTGTCACTCCAGCATTGGCCCAGGAGTTTAACCATCGTCATCTGCAATATGATCGTTTGTCCGGAAATTATGTGCAGAGCGGAATGGTGGACTACTCAGGACTGAAAACCGACTCCAGGGCGCTTGATCAATATCTTGATGGTTTAGCCCAGGTCGCTGAAACCCGGTTCAATTCCTGGAGCGAATCACAACAGCTTGCCTTTCTGATCAACTTGTACAATGCCGCTACATTGGGTTTGATCTTGGAAAATTACCCGGTGAAAAGTATCAAAGACATCGGTGGCTTCTTCAAGGGGCCATGGGGTCAGCCGGTGGTCAGCCTGTTTGGCGGTACGATTACGTTGAACACGCTGGAGCATGAAATTGTACGGAAAAAATACGATGAACCAAGAATCCACTTGGCGCTGGTTTGTGCGGCCAAGGGTTGCCCTCCATTGCGTAGTGAAGCCTACACGGATCAGAAACTCAACATGCAACTGGATGACCAGGCGAAGCAGTTCTTTGGGAATCCCCTGAAGTTCAGGATCGACAGGCGGAAGAACGTGGTCTACCTCTCGCCGATTTTCAAATGGTATGGTGAGGACTTTATCGGCAAATACACACCCGAGGTCGGCTTCGGGGGGTTGGACGCGGATGATCGTGCGGTAGTCAATTTCTCAAGCCGTTATCTGGGCAAGGAAGATCGGAAATATCTTATTGGGGGTGGATATAAAGTAAAATACCTGGACTATGACTGGTCGATCAATGAGCGTGAGGGGGTGAGATGAGCGTCGAAAAAACCGCAAAACCGACATCGAACCGAGCGGGTGCTTTAATCAAGATCGTTCTGGCACTGATCGCGCTCGCTGTCTTTATTCTCGCCGCGCAGCGCTTCGATCTCCAGCAGGTTTTCCGCGCTGCGCTTGCGTGGATTTCCGGTTTAGGTCCCCTCGGCCTTTTGATTTTCATTATCCTCTATATCCTGGCTTGTGTTTTGTTGCTTCCAGGTTCCATTCTCACCCTCGGCGCTGGCGTTGTGTTCGGGGTCGTGAAGGGATCAATCGTCGTATCGATCGGGTCGACGCTTGGCGCCGCTTGCGCCTTTCTCGTTGGTCGTTACCTGGCGCGGGATTGGGTGGCGGGAAGGATTGCCGGTAATCAACGCTTCAATGCCGTTGACGAGGCGGTGGCGCGCGAGGGCTGGAAAATCGTCCTGCTGACCCGTTTATCCCCTGTTTTCCCCTTCAACATCCTCAACTACGCTTTCGGTTTAACAAAAGTCTCGCTAAAACACTACTTTTTCGCCTCGTGGCTCGGCATGATCCCGGGGACGGTGATGTACGTGTACCTCGGCTCACTGGCAGGGGACCTCGCCAGCCTGGGAGCTGACGGGCGCACGCGCACCGCGGGCGAATGGGTTCTTTACTCAGTCGGTCTGCTGGCGACAGTGGCCGTAACGGTTTTCGTCACTCGAATAGCACGAAAATCCTTGGACAATCGCATCCCATCTTGAGATGAGGGCTTTTTTATGTCTGAAAACAACATTGGCGGTATTATCAGCCCTTGGGATAGTCACAACCAGGAGTTGGTGGCGCAGGTGCACCCGCAGGACTGGGTCAATCCGGAACCCGCACCACGATACAACCTCGTCGTAATCGGGGCCGGAACCGCCGGGCTCGTGACCGCGGCAGGCGCGGCTGGGCTTGGTGCAAAGGTAGCGCTGATTGAGAAACACTTTCTCGGTGGGGATTGCCTCAATGTCGGTTGTGTGCCGTCCAAGGCTGTCATCCGCTCCGCTCGGGCGCTGGCTGACGTTCGGGAGGCTGGACGTTTTGGTGTACGCGTGCCGGATGGAGTAACCGTGGATTTTGGCGCCGTGATGGAGCGTATGCGGGGCATCCGGGCCCGGATCAGCCACCACGATTCGGTAAAGAGATTTACGGAGTTGGGTGTGGACGTATTCCTTGGCGAGGGGCAGTTCAGCGGACCGGATACCGTCACCGTTGCCGGAAAAACCCTCAGGTTTAAAAGAGCGGTCATTACGACGGGTGCTCGCGCCGTCTCGCCCGGCGTCGAGGGACTGGAATCGGCGGGTTATCTGACCAATGAGACGGTATTTTCCCTGACCGAGCGGCCCTCTCGGATGGCTGTGATCGGTGGAGGGCCAATCGGTTGTGAGTTGGCCCAGGCATTTCAGCGGCTCGGTACGCAGGTATTGCTCTTCGACATGAACGAGCACCTGCTTGAACGTGAAGACGAGGATGCCGCGGCCATCGTTCAGGAGCAGTTCAAGCGGGAGGGTATCGAACTCGTGCTAGGCTGCTCTCCAAGCCGGGTGGAAATCCGGGGTAAAGAGAAATTGATCCACTATACGTGCGCGGGGAAAGAGCATACCGTGGCTGTGGACGAAATACTGGTGGGAGCCGGCCGCGCCCCCAACGTCGACGGGCTGAACCTTGAGGTGGTCGGAATCAAATACGATAAGCGGGCGGGTGTTGTCGTAAACGATCGTCTCCAGACCACCAACCCGCGTATCTATGCGGCCGGCGACATCTGCATGAAATGGAAGTTCACGCATGCGGCGGATGCGGCGGCCCGCATCGTGATTCAGAACGCTCTGTTTTTCGGCAAGAAAAAGCTCAGCACACTGACCATGCCGTGGTGCACATTCACGGACCCCGAGATCGCCCATGTCGGTCTGTACGAAAAAGACGCAGCGACCCAGGGAATTGAACTGACTACATTTAAGCGGAGTCTCAGCGAAGTGGATCGCGCTCTGGCGGACGGCGAGGAAGACGGCTTCGTCAAGGTCCACGTCAGAAAGGGAACGGATAAGATAGTTGGAGCCACAATTGTGGCGCGGCATGCCGGTGAGATGATCAGCGAACTGACGTTGGCTATCGTGGGAGGCATCGGCTTAGGAACTGTGGCAGGAGTTATTCACCCTTACCCGTCCCAGGCCGAAGCGATCAAGCAGACAGCCGATGCCTACAGTCGCACGCGGCTCACACCGTTCGTCAAATCACTCTTCACACGCTTGATGGCCTGGCGAAGAGGCGGATGATAAAAGAGCGAGAGGCGTTCTGCCAGAGGTGACATTGTCCAACTGCGAAACCGCTTCGCTGATCAGCTCGATACCTTGGGATTGCTCCTGGGCGGCGGCGCTGATCTCGGTTGATATGGCCAATATCGGATGTAAATCACGCCGAATCAAGGAGACAGGCAAATGAAACTGAAGTCTGTTGTGACTTGTCCCGGATGCGGATTTCAGAAAGAGGAAACAATGCCGACCGATGCCTGCCAATGGTTTTACGAGTGCACCAAGTGCCATACACTCTTGAAACCGAAACAGGGCGACTGCTGTGTCTTTTGTTCATATGGAAACGTGCCCTGTCCTCCTGTTCAGGCAGGGGGAAAGTGTTGTGAGGAAGATTAACATGCTCCAGCAAGACAAAGGCGGCGTACACGGAATACCGCGCCGCCGGCCATCATGAACGATCCGGACAACTCTGGAGAAGCCGCTGTTTCCTGCGTGGATTTCAGCGAAGTATCCTGCACCTCCGGTTCAACCTTCCAGACCCCCCTCAACAATAAAATGCCGCCAGGCATAAAAATATTTGAGATAACAGTTCCTGAAGGAATTTGTTGACGCAATTAAATACGCCCCGAATCTATGGATTTTTTTCTTCAACAATGTTAATTAAAACTTTGCCAATAGTCGACAAACCGCTGGGAGCATTGTACGAGTTGATAGCGGCAGGCTTTTGGTTGGTTGCAGACACTTCATAACACATATAACTATCAGATATTTTCCGGCGAAATGATAAATAGACAGAGACGATTCAATGCGACGCAATTATATCTGCAACTCACACGCCGATAAATCAGATTCAAATGAAGCCATGTCCACTTAATAAAAAAGTATCGTTCTGTTTTACAGGTCAAAATGATTAAGGGTGTAGTTATGGAGTCAAAAGCATATAAAGTAATACTGATAATCGCTGATATCAGCGGCTATACCCGATACATGCTGTCCAATAGGACAGCATTGGTGCATGGCCAGGTGATAATAACTGAACTGACAAAAACCATTATGGAACAGATCGAAATTCCACTTGAGATATCTAAATTGGAAGGAGATGCGGTATTTGCATATGCCGTCAAAGGGGATAGCGAATCGGCTTGGGAAGAAGTCAAAAGGAGTACGGGCGCAAAATTGATCAAATTTCTCAGCGTTTTCTCTGAAAAGGTTGAAGAATTGAGTGTATCTAACATATGTGATTGTAATGCCTGTAACAATGTGGAGATGTTAAAATTAAAAGTAATTGTTCATAGTGGCGAGGCCTTGTTCTACCGGATTGGGAAGTTTAATGAACTGTCGGGAGTGGACGTAATAACCGTCCATAAACTTTTAAAAAATTCAGTAAATGCCGACCAATATGTTCTTTTGACTGAGCCGGCGTTTGCAGAATTGGAGTTTCCAGAAAAAGAACAATTGGTTATGGGGGAGGAAAGGTATGAAGATCTAGGTTCTATCAAAACATTCACTTATTTATTGCCAGGTGAAGAAAATGATCCTGACAAATGCAAGCAAAACCCCCGGCATGCATCGACTTTAATTAAAGCAAAAAATGCAGCAATAAAAATGATGAATACCTGGCAAATTAAATTTGGTCTCAAAAAGTTGCCTGAATTTAAAAATTTACCCGGGACGCAATAGTCAATATTTCATCCGGCATTCCAGGCGCCTCGGAAAAAATAGCATACCGTGGTAAATCGTATTGCCGTAAGGTCCAGCGGCGGCATGGCGAGCCGTTTCTATTGTGACTTTATAAAAAATCGACCTGGACGGCTCAATGATCCTTTGTTGCTTTGAGCTTTTTGCCCGTGAGCGGTCCTTGAGAGCTATAATGCCTGGAAGCCTGAATTCATCAAGTTGCTTCTGATTGGAAAAATATCCTCCAGCCCGACCAGACAAGAGCGATGACCGACAATACCCGAGACGCTGCACCGAATATGCTCTCTGACCCGGACGCCTGGGTGGACCGGCACGGCGATGTGCTCTACCGCTACGCACTGCTCAGGTTGCACGACGCGCAGGTGGCCGAGGACCTGGTCCAGGAGACATTCTTGGCCGCATTGCGCCAACGCGACCGCTTCGCCGGCCGCTCAGACGAGCGTACCTGGATGGTGGGCATCCTCAAGCACAAGATCATCGATCATTTCAGGCGCGTCGCTCGAGAACTCCCGCTGAACGGGATGGATCCTCCCGGAGGCGGAAACCCGACTGAGTTTCACCAGTATGGCCTGCTGGCAGGTACGTGGAAATCAGCAGCCAGGCCGGCTGAGTGGTCGATGGATTTATCCGACGGCGTGGAGCGCAGCGAGTTCCGTAAAATCCTGGACCGCTGCCTCGAGGCGCTGAAGCCTTTCCTGCGTCAGGCCTTCGTGCTCCGGGAAATGGAAGAGTTGAAGACAGAAGAAATTTGTAACATTCTGGAGGTTTCCCCGACCAATTTGCGGGTAATGCTCCACAGGGGAAGATTGCGACTCCGCTCCTGTTTGGAGCACAACTGGTTAAGCGGCTGAATAAGGATAGTGATGAAGATGAAACCCGCACTTTTCGCCAGCTTCAAAGTCCGCATGATGGCCTTCATGATGGGTAGTATCCTGCCGGACTGCGAGGAGGCCTCACGACGGGTATCGGCGGCCATGGATGCCCGGCTTTCCCTGAGTCAGCGTGCCGGAGTGCGCCTGCACTTGATGGTCTGTAAATTCTGCAGTCGCTACGAGAAGCAATTGCACCTTATCCGCAATGCCGTCCGCTCCGACTCCGCGGAGTTGGAAGACTCCTCCGTTCATCTCCTTCCCGAGACTCGGCAGCGGATTCAAAGCGCCATTCGTTCATCTTCTGATCAGGATTGATTCCCCCGGCCTGGAATCGTTCATGTTCACGCATGGACACACTTCCTTGAGATAAGAACCCCTTCTCAATATCTCAAAAATCCTTGATCTGCCTACTCCTCGCAAAGAACCCAACTTGCTGAAATTCTTTTTGTAACGTTATCACTTCCCCTCCGACCAATTGACGATCACCTTAGAGCCGGCTTTAACTCAATTTCTACTAGATTAGCCGGGAATTGGACGATGACGGTCAGGTGCAAGGTCTGGAAAAGACGCACTTCCCGCAACAGAATAGTACGCGCTGCGTCAGGCTGTAGCTGACGGCGGCTTGATTGCTTCGTTATTTTTTTCGCGCATTCCGGAGCCGGTCAGGATGCACAAATCCGACCCATGCGACTGCAAATCCGATCAACAGTAAACAGCGACAGGGAAAAATCATGATAGTCCGGACCTTTGATCAAAAAACCCTAAGAGATTACTATGGGACGATTCTGAAAGCCGGTTCCGACCTCAAAACCAGCGCCTGCTGTAGTTCCGACGAAAACCTGTCGCCCCGGATCAAGGCGGCGCTGGCCGAACTCAACGACGAAGTGCTCAGCCGGTTCTATGGCTGCGGTTCGCCGTTGCCGCCTCTGTTGGAGGATTGCACGGTGCTCGACCTGGGCTGTGGTGCGGGGCGCGACGCCTACCTGGCTGCACGGCTGGCCGGACCGTCCGGGCGGGTAATCGGCGTGGATATGACCGGGCAGCAACTCGACGTGGCACGGCGAAACCTGGATTCGCAGATGAAGCGGTTCGGTTACGCGAAAGCGAATGTAGAATTCCATCAGGGTTTCATCGAGGATCTGCGGGCAATCGGGATCGAGGATGGCTCAATTGATGTAGTGATATCAAACTGCGTACTCAACCTGTCGCCCGACAAGCGCGCCGTATTCTCCGAAATCTTCCGCGTACTGAAACCGGGAGGAGAGTTGTTTTTTGCCGATATTTTTGCGGGAAGGCGCGTTCCCGAACGATTTCATTCCGATCCCGTATTGCACGGAGAATGCCTCGCCGGCGCGATGTACCGGGAAGATTTTCGCAGGCTGGTCCGCGATCTCGGCTGCCTGGATCACCGAGTTGTCACGTCGCGGCGGATTGAGCTTAACGCTCCTGAGATTGAAGCAAAGATAGGCATGATCGACTTCCACTCAGTGACCGTTCGAGCTTTCAAACTGAACCTGGAAGACATCTGCGAGGACTACGGGCAGGTGGCGATCTACAAAGGCACGATCCCCGACTGGCCGCACTGCTTTGATCTTGACGATCATCATCGTTTCTTTACCGGCAAACCCAAGCTGGTGTGCGGGAATACGGCCGCCATGTTGCAGGAGACGCGGTTTGCGGACCATTTTACCGTGACAGGCGACAGGTCGGTCCATTATGGAGCGTTCGATTGCAACTCCGGCGCCGGGCAAGCCGCCGCCGACAGTTCTACCGGTGGAGCTTGTTGCTGAGCGAGATGCAAGTCGAGAAAAAACACGGGCACATTTCCGCCATCTGGCAACTCGAAGCTAGCGAGATGGTGAATCGGATAAAGTTCATCGACCAATGGAGGAGAGATGGAAGTCAAAACAAGGACATTTGATTTTAAGGCCAAGCTTCGCGAGCATAAACTAAAGCTCAATCCGGTTTCAATAGAAACGTTACAGGTAAACATCGGCAAGCTTTGTAACCAGTTCTGCCGTCACTGCCATGTCGACGCCTCGCCGCTGAGGACTGAGCTGATGGACCTTCGCACAGTTGATGCCTGTCTGGAGGTGCTCGGCAGGTACGGCCATATCGGAAAACTCGATATTACCGGGGGTGCTCCCGAGCTGAATCCCCATTTCGATTACCTGGTCCGCGAGGCCCGCAAGCTGGATAAACACGTCATGGTGCGGCACAATCTGACCGTGACACTGGACGGGAACCCGCAAACAGGCGAGAAGAAAGAGTACCTTCCCGACTTTTTCCACGAACAGCAGGTGGAAGTGATCAGCTCCCTGCCCTATTACAGCGAATATTTTACTGACAATCAGCGCGGCAAAGGCGTTTTTAAAAAAAGTATCGAGTCCATGCGGCGGCTGAATGCAAGGGGTTTCGGCGTGGAGGGCAGCGGCCTGCAGCTAAGCCTGGTCTACAATCCGGTAGGCACGTACCTTCCGGCCAGCCAGAAAAGCCTGGAAGCCGACTTCAAGCGGGAGCTGAAAAACAAATTTGGTCTCTCCTTCAATCGGTTGTTCACGATTACCAACATGCCGATCAACCGTTTTCGGAAGATCCTTGAAACGACTGGCAGCTACGAAGAGTACATGGAGAAGCTTTGGAGCGCCTTCAATCCGTCGGCCGCGGAGGGAGTGATGTGCCGCAGCCTGGTCAGTGTGAGCTACGATGGTAAAATTTATGACTGTGATTTTAACCAGATGCTGGAAATGCAAATGACCAACGGCGTCCCAGCCACTATTTATGATTTCGATCTGGAAAAGCTCCTCGAGCGTCAGATCCGCTTTGCGTCGCACTGTTTCGGTTGTACCGCCGGTGCGGGGAGCAGTTGCACAGGGGAAACGACCTGATCAGCTTCCGCTGCAATGACAGTTGAAGTCTGCGAATAGTATCGTTGCGGCGGATAAATTTCAGACGTGATGTCTTGCCTGGCTTGTCGTGAGGGCCCTCTGTATTTGCACCGATCTTGTGGATAGGAAAAAGGCGGAAGCGATCATGTTTGCAATCGGGTTTCTTGTCCTGGCGGTATTTTTTCTGGCTTGGAGTAATGGGGCTAATGATAACTTCAAGGGAGTAGCGACACTTTACGGGAGCGGAACCTGCAGTTTTCGCAGAGCCTTGATTCTGGCCACGGTGGCCACGGTTTTGGGAAGCTTGGTCTCGGTAATGTTCGCTCAGTATTTGATCAAGACTTTCAGCGGCCATGGATTGATTCCAAACCGGCTGATCGATTCGAGGCTGATGCTGGCGGTTGGCTTTTCCGGGGTGGTGACAATCCTCTCGGCCACCCTGCTGGGGATGCCTACCTCGACTACCCATGCCCTGACCGGCGCCCTGGTCGGCGCGGCGCTGGTCGCGGATTCCGGCAGTATCAACTGGCGAGTGCTGGCCGGGAAATTCGGCCAGCCTTTGTTGTTAAGTCCGCTGCTGGCAATCGGAATTACCGTACTGCTCTATCCTTTTCTCCGGATGATGCGAGAGACTTTGGGTGTTGAGCGTGAGCAATGTGTCTGCATTGGGAGTGCCGCCTCGCAGCCGGTTGAAGTTTGTCATAACGGGAGCGTTGCTCTCAAAGGCTCCAGTGCTGACATTCTGACCATGGAGATGGGTAGCAAAGTCAAATGCATGGAGCGTTACCGCGGCCGTATGGTTGGACTCGATGCTCAGACATTAGTAAATGCCCTGCATTACCTCAGCGGCTCAGCGGTCTGCTTTGCCCGGGCAGTAAACGATACGCCCAAAATTGCAGCGCTGCTTCTGGCTGGCGGCGCAATAACTGCAACTCGTGGTGGTGAGATCGGTTCTCTGGCGCTGATCGCCCTGGCCATGGCGGCCGGAGGCCTGATCCACGCTCGAAAAGTTGCGGAGACGATGAGCAAGAGGATTACAGAATTAAACAGCGGCCAGGGTCTCACCGCCAACCTCGTTGCCTCCGCATTAATCCTTGGTGCTTCACGTCTCGGCCTGCCTGTATCAACAACGCATGTTTCCTGCGGTTCGATATTCGCTATCGGCCTGGTGAACCGTCACCGACAATGGAGCACGATAACTCAGATCGCGGTCACCTGGATTACCACCCTTCCCCTGGGCCTCGGACTGGGGGCCGCATTTTACTGGGTGTTAGTCTGAATAAGATACTCAAGAACTAAGGCTATCGAAGTGTTTTGCTTATTGTCTAAATCAGGGAATAGGATTGGCAAAGAAAAAAAGCTTCCGAAAGCGATGCTTCGGAGGCTCAGGAACGAAGAGTTCGCCTAGGCAAGTTGTGACATTCTGCTGCGAGGTCATCTGACTTCCGGCCCCTTATATGGTACGCCCGAGAGGAATCGAACCCCCGGCCTTCTGATCCAGAGTCAGGGGGTTTTTCTCATTCTTAAACGCGTAAGTCTTTACCGGGCACTCTAACTCCAAGTTTTTTTGCATTCGGAGTTACGTTGAAAACTTATTCGTTTCCGGGGAGAATACTGCTGAGATTAACCTCAACTGCTACATGCGCCGGGCCGTCAATCCGTTTAAAAGTCCTTGCTAAGATATCGGCAGGGGAGAGCTGTGAAATATCGTTCTACACCCCTGGTGTTTCCCGGTTGATTTATGCCCTGAGGCGGGGGTCAATGGCAGCCGGAAGAGGAGGCCTTTTTCAGCCGGGGCCTGATTTTTTCCTTGTAGATCCCGTAGGCCAGCAGCAGGCAGAGGATGACCGCCGAGATGTTGGCCACCGTACCCGGCACCATCTCCACCGCCGCCCCGACACTTACCGTGGGATCGATCTCCAGCGCCGCGTACAGCCAGTCCAGGCCGAAGCAGAACGCCAGGCCGGAGAAAGTGATGCCGGCCAGGTAGATCACCAGGCCGCGGGGTCCCAGGATGCGCCAGATAACACTCAGAGCCGACAGGTTGGTGGCCGGCCCCACCAGCAGCAGCAGCAGGGCGGCCCCCGGGCTTAAGCCCTTGGCAATCAGGGCCGCGGCTAAAGGAGTGCTCGAGGTGGCGCAAATGTAAAGAGGAACCCCTATGCCGAGTATCAAAAGGATAGTGCTCCATTGTCCGCCGGGCAGGTTGTCGAAAGAACCCACCGGGATGAAATAGGCGGTCGCCCCGGCCAGGACCAGCCCGGCGGCCATGTAGACCGACAGGTCGGCCAGCAGGGTGAAAAAACTGTAGCGCAGGCCCCCGGCCAGCCGCACCGGCAATGGCTGGCTTGCGCTCTGGCTGTCCGGGGCGGCAGTATCACAGCCGCGCCCGCCGCAAGCAGCGGCCTGAGACAGAGCCGGAGTCGCATCGGAGGGCTGCTCACGGTTGAACAGCAACTCCGCGGCACCGGTAAAAAAAGCCGTAAAGAGTGCTGCAACCGGTCGCACGATTGTCATGACCGGATCGAGCAGGGCATAGGAGACCACCAATGAATCGATGCCGGTCTCCGGGGTGGAGATAAGAAAGGAGGTGGTCGCGGCCCGCGAGGCTCCCTGCCTCCGCAACCCGGCTGCGGCGGGCAATACACTGCAGGAACAAAGGGGGAGGGGAGCTCCGATCAGCGAGGCCCACAGCACCGGCTTAAACCCTCTCCCCCCCAGGTGCCCGGCCACAGTCTGCTCGGTGATAAATACCCGGATCAGCCCGGCCAGCGCAAAACCTCCCAGCAGGTAGAAAGCCGCATCACGGGTAAAATTCCAGATTTCCGCGATCAGTTCAAGCAGCATCGAATTCTCCCGGTATTGTTAAAAATTTGAATCACCAAGGTTCAAAGACACCAGATTTTTACTGAGGATCGGCGTACTTTGTCCGCCCTGGTATGTAGCATTGTCCAAACTGGCCAACTCCGGCTTTAGCACGAGATTCGTTCACCCTTTATGGTTTACTCTCCAGACAAAAATATTTTGGACTATTTCTTTGTCCAGGGCAAGCTCGGTGTTCTCGAATTTAATGCAAAAAGCGGGGTTGGTTCGATGGACCCTTACGAGGACCCCCGGGTTCAGGCCCAGAGAGATAAGCTGATGGAGGTTGGAATGGCTGCCCGGTTTGATATAGGTGACCTTTCCGCTTTCGCCCGGCTCCAGTTCGTCAAGGCTGACCACCGTATTATCGATCACCTTGCGGCCATGGTCGCAGCAACTGCCCCTGGGGATCGGTTTCCCGTCCGGACAAACTTCCGGGTGGCCGAGCAGGGTACAGATCGATTCCTCGACCTCCGGAAGCAGGGAGTGCTCCAACTGGCAGGCGACCTCTTCCATGGCGGAATTTTTAAGTTTGAGAATACTGTTGACCAGTACCTCGGCGAGACGGTGGCACCTGACAATGCGCTCGGCCAACTCTTTACCGCCGTTCTGAAAATGGACCTTGTCCGCATCCTTGGTAATCAGGTTCAGGCGCTCGAGTTCATTGACGTCAGCTTCTTCAAAATCAACGGTGCACCTTTCCCGGACCGCCTCGATCGAATCATTCCCGGTTTCAGCACTGGTCCAGATAGCTTCCAGAATCTCTTCCTGTTTCACACTGGTTGTCATCGCTGTTCCCCTTTAAGAAAATGTAATATTCAACAGACGGCAAAAGTGGTTGATAAGACTGCCTGTGGTTAGGGCAAAAACGAAGACTATGCCCATGATGGTGATTCCCGCCTTGAGGCCGCGTTCCTTGAAAACTACGATAGCGGCATTGACACACGGCGAAAGAAAGGTCATTACCAGCAGGTTGACGATAATCTGAAGGTTGGTATACGCACCACTGAGGCGCACTATTTCGGTGGCGCCGCTCTCCCGGCGGATAATGGTCTTGATAAAGACCTGCACGCTGCTGTCGGGCAAACCCATAAAACCGTTTATCACCGGCCTGGAGATCTGCTCCAGCACCCTCAGCCCTCCGAGCCTGTCGATAAAAAATACAATAAGACAGGCCAGGATGAAGATCGGTAGCGCCTCTTTCATGAAAAAGTAGGTTTTCAGCACCGACAGCTTAAAAATACGCACGAAACCAGGCAACCTCATGGCCGGGATTTCTATCAGCAGGGGAGTGCCGGAGCCGGGCAGGATTTTGTTCGCCAGAAAACCGGCGATCATTATCTTGGCCAAAATCAGGCCGAAAACCATCACTGTCGCCGAGGTGGGCATTTTTTCCAGGATGATCAGCATGACCGCGAGCAGCGGGGCGCAGGGCATGCCTTGTAACAGCAGAAAAGTCGCGATGTTTTTTTCCTTTTTCGTGTCCAGTATCCGGGTGGTCAGGATGGCCATGGTAATGCAGGAGAAACCCATCACGAGGGGGATAACGCCCTTACCGTTGAGCCCTATTTTATGGAAGAGCTTGTCGAGCAGGATCGAAAGGCGCGGAAGGTATCCGGATTCTTCGAGGACTCCAAAAGCCAGGTAAAAGCAAAACAGTACCGGCAGGACCAGGCCCAGGGCCAGGAAAACACCGGTCGGCAGGACCCCGAATTCAGGGTCGACGATCATGTCCCTGATAAAGGCGCTGGGTATGGGGTCCACCAGCTTGGTGACCCAGGGGATCAGCAGGCCCTCGAAGAGCTTGCCGTTGATAGAGTCCACCAGATAGGTGGCCCCGAAGGTTCCCAGGAACATGTATACCACGGCCAAAATACCGATAGCTATGGGAATACCCGTTTTCAGGTCGGTGCACCAGTCGCCCAATCTCGCCAGGAACGGGTGCCTTTTGACCGGCTCGACCTTCTGGGCATCTTCGAGGACCTGTGCCGCCTTCTTGTTGTACAGGTTACCTGCCTGAAACTCCCATACCGCGGGGTCTTCCCGGTGGAATTGTTCGGCAAGGCGCTTGAGCCGCTCCAGGACCCCATTGCCGAAATTCCTCTCCAGGTAGTCTTCCAGTCCCCGGTCCCTGGCCAGCAGCAGCAGGCCGATAACACGGGGGGAGAGAGTCGATGATTTAAACTCGCTTGCCACTTTTTCCAGAAACCGCTCGACCCTGGGCGGATATTTCATAATCCTTTTGGGGACCCGCATGCTCCCGAGCCTGGAGACAATCTCTCCCACCCCGATCCCTTCCCTGGCAATGGATGAGCATACATCAATGCCGAGAGCTGACGAGAGCTTCTCGTTATCGATCACGATCCCGCGCGATTCCCCCTCGTCGATCATGTTGACAACCAGGAGCATCGGCAGACCGTATTCGACGTACTGCAGGGCGATGGCCAGGGAGCGTTTCATATTCTTGGCATCGGCGACCAGGATGATTCCGCCCATGTCGGCGGCGGTCTCCTCGAGCAGGAAAATATCCCGGGAAGCCCTCTCGTCCTCGTTGTGCGAGAATATCGAACAGATGCCCGGCGTGTCGTAGAGATGGCTCTCCATTCCCTCGACCCGTCCGTTCTCCACGGTAACCGAGGTGCCGGGGATATTGACGCCCATCGCTCTGGTCTTGCACATCCGTGAGAACAGGGTGGTTTTGCCCACGTTCATATTACCGATGATTGCATAACCGGATCTGTGGTTTCCACAACCGGTCCCGGCTTTATTGCAGCATGAAGAGTTTATCCGCATTATGCCGCCATCTGAGAATGAGATTGTTTTCCTCCTCTGGCCGGCCATGCCCAGGGTCTGGCTCAGAGACGGTATTTTTTCCCTAGAGTGCCAATTCGAAGCTCAGAATACCGAATACCGTGTTGTCTCCCGAGGCCGCGGGATTAACGAAATACTGCACTACCTGATGCAGGCTGAAGTTACTCGAGACTTGCAGCGTGTACCCGAGTTCCAGCACTGTCTCGTGGGAGTGGGGCAGGTTCTTTTCCAAGCCTTTGCCCACGCGGGTGTGGGCCAGGCCCAGAGAGAATATGTCCGCGTCCCGGCCGCCGAAAGGTCCAAAATAGTTTAGCCCCACGCCGATGTAGCTGAAAAGCTCGTTGTGATCCGATGGTGTCCATCCCAGGGTGGCGAATGCGCCCAGACCCTGGAACTCTTCGTTGCCGGTGACTGGCTCCGCATACAAGTACTTATCGATGGCAACGTATACCCCGTAGTTGGACTCGAAACTCTCCGTAGAAAGAGGATTGCCGTCGCCGGGCCCCAGGTCCGCGCTGTGGCTCCAGAGCCCCAGCCGGAAGTTGTCGCGCAGTTCATCGCTGCCCGCCCAGGCCGGTTCCAGGCCGATCTCCAGGATCGAAAACGTGCCGCCAGTTCCGTCAAAAGCAGTGCTGAAACCCCACTGGCCTCCCCGGCCCGCACCGTCAAAAACGCCGCCAGCCAGCTTGAAGCCATCCACCGGCCGCAAAAACACCGAAAGGCCAAGACCGTAGACAGGGAATGTGGCCATGGGGATCACCGGAGTGGGACCGAAAGCATCCAGCAGCAGAACTTCGCCAAACTCCATGGCGCAGAACTCTTCATTGGCCTCCTGTTTACCTAGGCGGATGGTCAGTTTCTCCTGTGCGAAGGTCTGCTCAAGCCAGTATTCGCTTAACTGGGTATAGTCGTGGGCCTCCAGGTTGCTGGGGATATGGAAGGTAGCCGCGTAATGTTCGGTTACCCAGTTGCCGTGGCTTTGTTCTCCCCGCACATAAAACATCCCGCCGTTCCAGAGGCCCATTTTTTCCAGGTCGAACTCCAAAGACAGGTTCATCTGGCCGAGATAACCACCGCCGCCGCCCTGCTTGGCAAGAAAGTCTCCGCGGTAGACCACCTCCGAAGAGACCCATTTATTCCAGGACGAAACCACTTGGTTTGCCGATGAATAGGATGATTCGATTATTTCGTTACCGGCTGAACCGTTATTCCGAAGGCTGTCCGGTTTCTCCACACCCGCTCCCGCCGCCTGCGCCGAAACCGCGAATACCCAGGCGAAAAAAGGCGCCTGGCTAATATGCATGCTCCTCTTCAACAAAACCGTCACTTTATCAAAACTCATAGTGATACTGGCTCTTGCTGTACGTTACAGTCAGGTGAACAGAATTACGGTTGAAACCTCGCGGTAGTTTTCTGCAGGGGCGCAAAGAAAACCCGCGCCCCTGCATACTAACCGGTACATCCCAGCCAAGCGGGTTCCTAGAACCTCACCGCGAACTGCAAGCCCAATTGGTCGGGGGTTTTTGTCGAGGCCCTGCTGCCTTTGCCGAATATCTGGTATTCTATTTTTAAGACCACCCGCGGGTTCGGGTAAATACCCAGACAAAGGACCAACTCGTTCAGGTCCGTGTCCCTGGCGCTTCTGCCCAGGGCGCTGCCAGGGTCGAGGTAATCGAGTTTTCCATACCTGACAGTCGGCCTGACCACTTTATTGATCAGCTTGGAAGCCTGGATGAAATAGCCGGACATATCTCCATCTTCCACGCCGGTGGGGTTCTCGGACGAGGCCGAAGCAAACTCTCCGTAAAGGTCAACCAGCGAGGTGTGGAGCATCACGTGGCCGCCGACCATGGTGAGGTCGTAATCGCCGGCATCGTCCCAGGCGCCGTTGTATACCGAGAAGCCCACTTCCAGGGCATCCTGGAGGGTAAGGTTCACCCTTGCTCCGATAGCCTTGTCTTCGTTGTTGTCGCGGTATTGGCGGCTGTTGCGCATTCGCGAACCGTCGCCCAGGCCGTTAATGGTATAGAGGTCGAAGGAGAGCGAGTTGTGCGCATCGAAGTTGAGATACCCGTGCAGGTCAACTCCTACGTCCTTCCAGGCGCTGACCCCGATCTCACGCGATATCTGCGGCCGGGTGACAGTGTAGTTCATGAGGGGTGCGTGAAACTCGTCGAAGCGGTTGAAAGGCGTGAGCATGGCCCCCACCTTGATACCCAGGTTGGGTACGAACCAGTAGTCAATGTAGGCCTCCTCGACGAAAGTGTTGCTGCCGCCGGTCCCTCCATGCTCCAGTTCGAATTCCCCGATGAAATTAATCTTCTCGCTCGCCCAGCCGGAAAGCGTAAAGTTCAGGTAATGCAGGTCGAAATTCTTTGCCTTGTCTTCGGTATGGAAATACTCTGTGTACAGATAGCCGCCCCAATTCACCTTGCCGATATACGAGCTTTCTTCCTCGCGGGCCGCATTGACAAGATAGTTCACGATCTCCTCATACTGGTCCGGAATCAGCGCTGACTGTACCCTCATGGCCCGCACCTGGCCGGGCCATTCCTCGGCGGAGTATTCATTTGCTTCGAACAGGTCGTGGCAGCGGCCGCATTTTTGCTCGTACAACCCTCCGGAACCCTGGCCATATATGTTGCCGGTCTGAATCAGCAAAACAACCAGGCCTAACAGCACTACATTGATTCTATCTGTCAATACTCTCATTCTTAATTCTCCTGTTGCAGCGGCCCTTCGAGCCGTCACAAATCAAATACCTAAGGCCTGTATTTTATCCTTAACACGCAATTTCCTCTCTAATACACCCCCTTTCGAATTGACGGTTAGAATGAATTTTCCAGCTTGGTTTCGGCGCTTTCGGCTTGCCGGGCATGACGATGAATCTTCCGAGCCGAAGAATCTATGCTCGGGCAGCCAGCTAAAGCCCGAGGAATTTTGCCGCCCCTTGTAAACTTCGGTACGCCGAAGTTTACCGCTAAAAAAACGCTCCCTCCGGTTTTGTTGTTCCAGCACACTTTACTTGCCGTTCCTTAAAAGTTTTGTCTTGCCGAAAATATTTGCTAAAAAAAATCTTCACGACTTCGCTCCCATCCGGCAATTTGTGCACTTACAAGTAATGTGCCAATACCTATCTGTTTGCCTAACAGGTTGTATTTCTTAAAGCTAAAAAGAATGTGAAGAATCTAATTAAAAACAGCCGGTATTTTACGGGGAATATTCCCACAAGCGTGAGGAACTATTCCCCGCTCAGGTGAATAAATTCTGAAGTAAAAATGCTTCTTCGGATTGACAGCAACTATTTTTCCTTTTCCGGTCATTCTTGAGATACTTTCATTCTTGTTTCGGCCAGGGTCAGGGAAATGCACATTTCGCATTCATCCCGCTTGACTCCGTTATTGCAATGGTACCCGAATTTTTCCACCCATTTCAGCTCAAGTCGAGGACAGGTCTCCACGAACTTGGCGAACAGGACCAGCCTCTCGAGCAGCGGCGGCTGGAGCGAATGCTCCATCCGGCAGGCGGCCTCATCGGCCTCGGCCTCGCCGACCGACAAAACCTTGATGAAGAACTCGCGCAACGCCTCGTGCCGGCGGACCACGTCCTCAGCTATCGCCAAACCTTTTTCGGTCAGGGTGATCACATCGTAGGGGGCGTAGTTGATCAGCCGCCGGTCAGCCAGCGAATGCAGCGCGCCGGTCACCGACGAGCTGCTGACGCCGAGATCTTTCGCGATGTCCTTGGCCCTGACCGCCTGTTTGCGCCGGATTATCTGGAAGATTGCCTCCAGGTAGTCTTCCAGGCTGGCGCTGAGTGACTCGGCTGCTGCCATAGTATCCTCACACAATTTGCAGTCTCGACAAAATTAACCTGTTCTAACAATTTACGCCACGCCTAACATTTTGTCAAGCTTTTACCGTTATCCAATATTTTGTGGGAAGCTGCAGTCTCGATCCCTGAGGTTGAATCGTGGTTTTCTCTCTAAGGATCGCAATTTTTCAAAAGGGGGTTAATCCGGGTAAATAAATTTACGACGAATAAAGAAATTCCTGAAAATTGACTCTCTCCGCGGTAGAGCCGCGAGGTATCAGGCCAATCTTCCGGCACTGCGGGACACCGGAATTTCTAACTGCAAAAAGCAAAAGCGGTAACCCCGGAGCAAACTCCGAGGAATTCTTTTCGATTAAAAAAAGGGTCTCAATTCGGCATTTTGGGTGGGGGAGGGGGGCAAAATGCCCGAAATGTCTTGTATTCAGTCGAATTAATAATAATTTCTTGACAAAAAATGGATGAAGAAGTAGCATTTCAATGGATATTCGATCGGGCGCTTTGGAAAATCCGAAACTCCGAACGAAGAAAAACAGTAAACCACAGTTACACGGAGGTACGATGTCGAACGCTCCAAATAACCCCGAGGGCAACACCGGCCAAGTAACTCAGTCCGCAACGGACCATTCGGGAATAATTTACCTGGGCCTGGATCTGGGCACATCGCAAAGCGCCCTGGCAACCAGCTCGGGACTCAAGCTCAATGTTGCGAGCATGGTCGGCTGGCCGAAGGATTTCATTGCCTTTAACGTCGTTAAGAAACCGATAGTTTACGGCGACGAGTGCATCAAGTACCGCACTTCGCTGGATGTCTGCTACCCGTTGGAAAAAGGAGTGATCAAGTACCGGGGCAAGGATCCCAAGGGTAAAGACGACAAGGAAGCCAAGGCGGCGGTGGAACTGCTCAAACATCTGCTCGCACTGGTTGAAAGGCAAGGCGACCAGAAAATTTACGCGGTAGTCGGTTCGCCGGCGCGCTCGACCAGGGAAGACAAGCAGGCGATTATCGATGCCGCCGAGGGCCTGGTCGACTCTGTCATGGTCGTTTCCGAGCCGTTCCTGGTCGCCTATGGGTTGGGCATGCTCGGCAACACGATTGTGGTCGACTTGGGGGCGGGTACGCTGGATATCTGCCGGATGCCGGGCACCATTCCTGAGGAGGCGGACCAGAAAACTCTCTTCGTGGCCGGCAATGAGATCGATAAGAAATTTGACGAGCTGTTGAAAGAGAATAACCCGGGTATCCACACCAACCTTTCGCTGGTGCGCAAGATCAAGGAAGAGTATGGCTTTGTTGCGGACGGCCCGGAGAAAATCGAGCTGGGTTTCTATGTCAACGGCAAGCTGGCCACGATCGATGTGGCCAAGGAACTGCGGGAAGCCTGCTCGATAGTTGTCCCGGAGATACTGGACAACGTCAGGGAGCTGATCGTTTCCTTCGACCCCGAGTTCATGGGCGCCATCTCCAAGAACATCATCCTGGGCGGTGGCGGCAGCGGCATCAGAGGATTGGCCTCGGTGATCGAATCGAGCCTGGCCGAAGACCTGGGCACGGTTGTGGTCACGATCGTGGATGATCCCCTGTTCAGCGGCGCGCTGGGCGGGCTCAAACTGGCCCAGGAACTGCCGGTGCAAGAGTGGGAAGACTTATAAAAAGGTGCATCTGCTTAATAAAGCCTTCAGGCCTGGAATCCCCATCAGCGGCCATGATAGCCGGTTAAGGAGTCGTACCCGCCTGGCGGGTCAGGTCCGGGTTTCGGCCGTGGATTTGGCGGGGTAGGGAACCGTTTGAATTTGATTCTACAGGTGCGGGCGATTTATCAAACTGGTGCTCATATTGAACACACGGAGGCAGAGATGACCCCCAAAAGCAAATCCGGCAAAGCTTATGCTGCCAGGAGGAAGACCGAGGCCGCCAGGAAAAAAGCAAAGTCTGCCGCGACAGCGGAGAAGAAGAGATTAGGCGACTCTTCGCTGGACTGGATTGCCGATACGACCGAGCGTGAAGCGGTCCTGCAGGAGGCCGAAAGCCCTCAGGCCGCTAAAGATATAGAGCCAAAAGAGACGAAAATCGAGATGGGCAAGCACTTCGAAGCTGAACAAGCCGGCGGGAAGCCGGAGTCCGATACGACCGAGCGTGAAGCGGTCCTGCAGGAGGACGAAAGCCCTCAGGCCGCTAAGGATATAGAGCCAAAAGAGGCGAAAATCGGGATGGGCAAGCACTTCGATGCTGAACAAGCCGGCGGGAAGCCGGAGTCCGCGCCCGCGACGCGCCTGGGCATTTCGGCCAACTCCTCGACCATCACCAAGGGCAGGACAATGGCCGGGGCAGCCAAAAAGGAGATATCGGTCGAAGAAGTGAAGAGGAACCTGGGTGAAGAAAAAGTTGCGCCCTTACCCGCGGAACCCGCCAGAACCGCACGGGCGAAAAAGACTCCCTCCGCGAAAGTTCCTGTTAAAGCTGCCGGGAAAATAAAGGCGCCGGCGGCGGCAAGCCCCGCCAAAGCCGCATGGGCGGAAAAGACTCCCACCGCTAAAGCTCCGAAAGCTCCTGTGGAAAAAGTCGAGGCCGAAGCTCCCCATATCCCTGACGATTCATCGACGATAGTAACGAAGAAGTCGAAGGCCGCCCGCAAGGAAGCTAAGGCCGGGGAAGCGAAAAAAGCTCCCGCACGGGTAAAAGCCCCCGCGCCGGTTGCGGCTTTCAAGGAAAAGGTGGCCGTCCCGGCCAGGAAAAGCTGGAGCAAAATCGCGGAGTTGGGCGCCCCCCTGGTAAAGGGCGGTCGGAAGGTTTCCGAGACAGCGGCGAAGCCGTTCAAGTCAGGTAAATTAAAGGAATCGGTCGGCTCGGCGCTGAAAGCCGCCAAACAGCCGGTCAAGGCCGTTGCCGCCTTGGACCGCGGTATCGCCCGCTCGCTGAAAAAAGCGGCCCTGTTCGACGCACCCGGGAAAACGGGGAAGTCGTTGATCGATAATCTCAGGGAGACCGACGCGCGAATCACGAAATCCGTCAAGGATCTGATTGATTCGATTTTTTAAATAATCCGGGTTTGCAAGCTAACCGAATAATACGAAAACCCGGATGCGGGATCGGAATTTTCAATTACTGGGGGGCGTTGAGCCCCCCCGTTGTTTCCCCAGGCCTTTTATGCGGGGATTGAAACCGGGAGATGTAATTAAATGCCGACCAAGGTTATTGCCATAGTCAACCAGAAGGGCGGAGTCGGGAAAACGACCACCGCCGCGAACCTGGGCAGCTATCTGGCACATCTGCAAAAAAAGGTGCTGCTGGTCGATCTCGATCCCCAGGCAAACCTGACCCTGCATTTCGGGATCGATGCCCGGAGCCTGGAGCGCTCCTGTTACAACCTGCTGATGGACGATGAGTCGGGAACCGATGGGATCGTAATTAACAGCGGGATCGACAACCTGAAGCTGATCCCGGCCTCGATGAGGATGGCCGACGCGGAGCTGGAGCTGGTCAACGTGGTCGGCAGGGAGAGAGCGCTGGCCGAGGGGCTGGAGGAGGTGATCGAGAGTGGCGAATATGATTTCGTGCTGATCGATTGCTCCCCTTCGCTGGGGCTGCTGACCCTGAATGCCCTGACCGCGGCGAACGAGGTGTTCATCACCGTCCAGCCCGACTATTTCTCCCTGCAGGGAATCGGCAGGCTGCTCCGCACCCTGGACCTGGTCCGCAAGAGGCTGAACCCGAAGCTGGAAGTGACGGGGGTCGTGCTGTGCATGTTCAATCCCAGCCGTAACCTGTCTTGGGAGGTTACCGAAAAGATCAGGGAGATTTTCAAGGACAAGGTTTTTAACACATACATCAGGGTCAATGTAAACCTGGCCGAGGCCCCCAGCTACGGCCAGCCTATTTTGACTTACGCCCCCAATTCTAATGGAGCGAAGGATTATTTGCGGCTGGCCAAGGAAATCCTTTATGGCAAAAGTATTATTTTTAAGCCCACAGACGACTCCGCCTCCACCGGTACTGCCGGGGAATATACTCCGAAGAATCTGAGTAAGCGAACCAGGATTCATTTTGCCTGCGATGACAAGGAACTATGCAACACGGTCAAGGCCGCCTTTTCACCGTTAACCAGGCAATTTAGTTTTTCAACCAGTTTCGAACGGGCGAAAAGCCGCCTGGAAAAGAAACCGGTCGATATCCTGATTACAGACTTGAAACTATCGGGACAGGATGGGCTGGAGCTTGTTAAATGGGTACAAGACAGAAACGACCTGGTAGATATCCCGGTCGTAATGGTGGCCGGTGAGGCGTCGAGAAATTCCGTTTACGAATGCAAAAAAATGGGAGTCGCCAAATATCTGGTAAAACCTTTCGATTTTAGACGGTTGATCAAATATGTCGACGCCGCGCTCGAGACGCGCCGAAAAAAACGGTAGCTCGCGGCGGGATCGATAATTTCCGACACGAGGCACTTCGCCAATCTTAGCCGGACAATCGAACAGTGATTCAGAAAAAACAGTTGATTGCTGCGTTTGACGGTATCACTGATTTGATCCTGATAATAGACCCTGACTACAACATCGTTTTCGCCAATAGTGCCTTCTGCGATTTTTACGAGGTAAACGACCTCCGGAAGATAATCGGCCGGAAGTGTTATTCCACCTGCCGGGGGCTGATGGAGCGTTGCGATATTTGCCCGGCCATGGGGACCCTGGAATCGGGGGAGACAGTAACCGTAGAAAAGGAGCTTCGCGGCGAGATCCTTAAATACTGGACGTACCCTGTCTATGATGAGAATAATACCGTCGTAAGTATCGTTTCCTGCGCACGCATCATAACGGGCCAGAAAAGAATGGAACAGGAGCTTGTCCGTTCGGAAAAGCTAAAGGGGATCGGCCAGCTCGCCGCCGGGGTGGCCCATGAAATAAACAACCCCTTATGTTCTATCATCGGCTACACCCAGTTGATCCAGGAGTCGCTGCCCAAAAGCGACCCGAATCACGCATTCTTAATCGACGTCTTAGAAAGTGCCGTTCAGGCGAAGAGAATTGTAGACGGCCTGTTGGAGTATTCACGCCAGTCAGTTTACAGCACCAGGCTTTGTGGCATAGGGAATGTCATAAAAAAAACCCTTGAACTGGTTAAATATCAACTGAGTGCCAAAAAGATATCGGTTTCCTGCGAAATTGCGGACGGCCTGCCGCGGGTGAAAATCGACATCCAGAAAACAATACAGGCGTTTCTCAATATTCTGTTGAACGCCCTGGAAGCATCGCCCGAGGGAGGGACTGTTTTTATCGATGCCCGCCGGAACGGCGATGACTGTCTGATAGTGAGGCTGCGTGACGAGGGGTGCGGGATCTCAAGCGACGATATTTCCAATATCTTCAATCCTTTCTTCACCACCAAGGATGTCGGCAAGGGCACCGGCCTGGGCCTGTCGATAGCCCAGGGCATTTTCGAGCATCAGAACGCTAAAATAAAAGTCGAGAGCGAATTGGGAAAAGGTACGTGTTTTGAAGTTCAACTGCCGGTGGAAAAGCAGAGTGCAGGTGATCAGAAATGACCGATAGAATTTTGGCGGTAGACGACGATCCGCAAATCAGGAAAATGTTATCCACCGCTCTGAGCAAGGTGGGATACAAGGTTTCCGTTGCGAGCGGCTCCAACGAAGCCCTGCGTCTCGTGGAGCAGAAACCTTTCGATCTGGTCCTGCTCGATATCGTCATGCCGGAGATGGACGGCCTGAAGCTGTTGAAATTGCTCAAGAAGAAACACCCCGATCTTATCTTCATCATGATAACCGGTTATCCAAGCATCGAAAGCTCGGTCAAGGCGATCAAGAGTGGGGCGTATGATTATTTAACCAAACCGTTTTCTCTGGATGAAGTTCGTTTTACGGTAACAAAGGCTTTGGAGCATTACAAAACTTTAAGTGAGAATTTAAGGCTTAAACAGGTGTTAAGAGAAAAGGACAACCATGTCGAGTTAGTCGGCAACAGTCCGAAAATGCAGCAGATTTTCAACACCATCAAGAGCGTTAGTGATATTGACTGCACTATCCTGTTGGAAGGTGAAAGCGGTACCGGCAAGGAGGTTGTCGCGCGAACGATCCACCGGGACAGCAAGCGCTCGGACAAGCCGTTTATTACGGTCAACTGCGGAGCCCTGCCGGAAACCCTCCTGGAAAGCGAGTTATTCGGATATGAAAAAGGCGCGTTCACCGGCGCCGTGGGCCAGAAAAGGGGCCTGATTGAAATCGCCAACGGCGGTGTGCTGTTCCTCGATGAAATCGGCGAGACCAGCAAGGCCATGCAGGTCAAGCTCCTTCGAGTACTCGAGGACAAAGCAGTCAGGAGGCTTGGTTCCACAAAAACCATTGAGATAGATTTCAAATTGATAGCCGCCACCAACAAGAATTTGCTCGATGAAGTGGAAAAAGGTAATTTTCGCGAGGACCTCTATTACAGGCTCAATGTAATGTCCTTGAAAATGCCTCCCCTCAGAGATAGAAAAGAAGATATTCCCTTGTTGCTTAATCATTTTGTAAGTCGGTTCAGCCTCCAATATTCCAAACAGGTGAGCGGGTTTTCGGACAAGGCCAGGGACCTGTTGCTGATGTATGATTTCCCGGGGAACGTCAGAGAATTGTCCAATATTGTCGAGAGGGCTGTTATCCTGACCTCCAACAACAAAATACGCAAGGAACTGATTTCCGGAATAATCGATAATAAAAGCCCGAAACTGAAAGAGGATACTTTCAGAATAGATACCGTGGAGAAAAATCATATCAGAAAAATCATGGAAGTGACAAACGGGCAAAAATCAAAAGCAGCGGAACTTTTGGGAATAGACAGAAAGACGCTTTATCTGAAGCTTAAGAAGTACATGATTTCACCCGATTAACCGGGGCATTTTAACGCTTCGGCGGGGCATCATTCCCCATTTTTACATCTTCAGCTTTTTTTGTCCTCCATGGCACCTTCCGCCTCCCCCTGCTGTAACTTTTCAAGGAGCCTATCCCCTTTAATTACAACACCTTAATTTCAACACCTTAGCACTAAAGGAGTAATTTTCTCTCCGCTGAAACGGCAGGTCTTCGTTTGTTGAGCATGTTCGATATACCGAATTTGCTTAATCCGATCTAAATTCACCGCTTTTGTACAATTCTCCCGTGGCACAATTCCCCATTCAAGCCTTCTCTCCTTGATTTCTATATTGCTACATATCAATTAGTTATCGGAGCGCTTGGAGCTGGCACGCTATTTGTTGAGAATACTTTCTCAACCGCGTGGGCTTGGAATACTTTAACAGGGAAAGACCGCCATGTTACAAGCCATGATAATCGGACGGAATAAGGAATCCATCGACTTGATAAAGGCGGTCTGCTGTTATAAAAACTGCAAGGTGATTGTCATCGATAATCTACTCGATTTCAATTTTCTGGATAAGGAAAAAATAGATATTGTTTTCATGGAGTTCGACAGCCTGCAGTCCATGGCCACGGACCTGATCTTCTCCTTAATAAGCGCCTACGCCGCCAACAGGCCGGTAATTATCTTCTCGGAAAAAACAGATCTTTCAGAAGATATCGAATTACAGAAAAGAAAAATATTCTACAGACTGGCTAAACCGTTAAATACCGAGGAGATTGAACATGTAATAGCTGCTGTAATTGATACAGTCAGCAAGACTGAGAGCCATGCGGACAAAATTTATCGCACTGATGCGGCCCGAGATGAAGAAAGGCATCGAGACTACAAGCCGAAAGCTTTCGGCGGTGCGATTAAAAAAGTCTTTAAACTATTAAATAAGGTTGATAAAAAAGCCAGTTCAATTGCTCAAGGCATGAGTTCAAAAAAATTGGAAAAAGCTGTTACTTTGGTATATATACCGATAGATAGTGTCGATGACTTTATGAAAAAAATAGTGACGAATCTGCATATTTAACCTGGAGGATGAAAACAATGCATAACATAATCGGCGGCTTGGTAATGATTGTCCTGGGCTTGCTCGGCCTGGCGGTCTGGTGGCCTGAATTCGGCCTGGTGCTGCGCGGGCTGGTACCTTTCGGCCTGATCATTGTCGGGCTGCTGTGGATATCCTCGAAATATTACCGGAAAAACGGCCACGACTGACCGCCGTGCCATGCACTCCCCGCTGGCGGCGGGTCAATCGCGGAGTTGGCGGTGGCCGTACAATCCAGCCCCGGCAAGATAAAGCGGCTTTCTTTCTTGCCGCGAGGGAAAACTCGACCAGGAGATCCACTTGGGGTCGCGGAGTGCTTTTTGTGTTTAGGCAACAGTAACTCGCATTAGACGACTGGCGCGATGAAAACAGCGAACGACAGGGTAGCGAAAAAATGTTTCAATCCGTGGTTTAATTTCCTGCTGATATTCAGTGTGGCGGCCCTTACCCTGGCGGCAATATTGGTCTTGGACGGGAACCATGTAAAGTTCAGTTTCGCCAGGCTCAATTTCGTCAGAAGTTTCTTCGATGATGACAGCCCGGGGGACAACATTTTGGTCGCCGCCACCGGCTCGGATCCGGCAAGCTCGGTGGCGGTGCAGTTCGAAACCTGCCCTTATTTCCTGGTTGTCCGGGAATCGGGCGGGCAATACGATTATTTTTCCAATTCCCGCTCACGCTTCAATGAAAACGCCATGCGCGAATTTGTCCACCAGCAAAACATTGAGGCTGTCATCACCGGGACCATCGAGATCGGAACTTTCCAGGCGTTGAATGCCAGCCGGGTGGAAATTTTCACCGGAGTGACGGGCCGGGTTGAAGATGCGCTGAAAAAATACCGGAAAAACGAGCTGGTTACCTACAGCCGGCACTATCATAACAGGCGGCCGAATAATGTTTCCAGCGGTTCCGGCTACCCGGCGCCGGCAAGGAAGGCCGCTTTTTAATCGAAAGAATTCACCGGCGCTTGCCGTGGGGCAGATCACTGCCGACGAAAGATTACCGTATGTTCAAGCTGTTTCAAAAAGACGTTGATTTTTGCGATGTATCGCTAACACCCTGGCTGATAATTCTGGTCTGCTGCAGTGTTGTGGTGCTGGGCTGGGGGATCTACCGGCAAGATGAACTGGACCCTGACCTGCTGGCGGAAAAACTGAACCAGACGGTGCAGGACAGGGCCATGCTGCTGGCGAATCTTCCGGCTGACGGGCGGCAAGCCCCTCTCCAGTGGCAGCAACCGGTCCGTCAGCCCGCCCGCTATTCGACATCTCCTCCTTCGCCCCCGGCCGGCGGAATGAGCGCCGGGACCAGTTCCCTGCACTTCCTGCAGAACGCGTTTAAGCGGGCTATCGAGTCAGTGCGGCCGGTGGTGGTCCATATCAAATCCACCAAGGTTAACGCCGGAACCGGCCGGGGCCAGCCGCTCGAAAGTGTGGGCTCGGGAATTATTGTAAGCCCCCGCGGGCATATCCTGACCAACTATCATGTGATTGCAAACGCCCATACTATCTATGTTTCGGTCTATGGGACCGTACATCGAACCTATCGCGCCTGGGTGATCGACCACCACGAGGAAACCGACCTGACACTTCTGCAAATGGACACCGATGGCATTTTCACCCCCGCGGAGCTGGGCAACTCCGACCTGGTGGAAGCCGGCGACATGGTCCTGGCCATCGGCAGCCCGTTCGGCATGGACCAGACAGTTACCTCGGGCATTGTCAGCAGCGTGGGCAAGACCCTCGTGATTGACGGCGTCAGGTACGAGAACATGATCCAGACTGATGCGCCGATCAACCGTGGCAGCAGTGGCGGACCGTTGGTCAACATCGAGGGCGAGGTGATCGGGATCAACACGGCGATCTACTCTCCCACCGGCGTGTTCAGCGGAACCGCTTTCGCGATGCCGGTCAACCGGGTCAGAAGGTTTCTGGCTGCTCACAATATTCTGCTCACCGGAAATGCCGGCCCGTTTGCCGCCAATTTCCAGCGCATGGGCGCGGAGCCTGCTCCCGCCGCCGGCCCCAGGGGCTGGCTGGGTGTGGAAATTCAGCCTGTCGACCAGACCACCGCCCTGCACATGGGCCTGCCCTACATCGGCGGGGTGCTGATTAACCGGGTAAGTGAAAATTCCCCTGCCTCGGACAATGGGGTCAAGCGGGGAGACGTGATCCTGGAAATAAACGATATAGAAATCCTGGACCACGAGCACTTCGGCCGCCTGATGGCGGGCAGGCAGATCGCTGAACCTTTGAAATTGCTCGTTTTCAGCGGAAAAGAACTCAAGGAGCTGTTTGTCACTCTCTCGCAGCTTCCCGGCTGACACTTCGCCGGGGCTATTAGATTAGTTGGATAAATAAACAACCTCTGTCGCGGGGACTTACCGACCCCCGGCCGGAAAGCTTCACGGCTGATTAAAAAATCTTTTCTTAACTTGCGAATCACCGAAAAAGGAGAAATCTAAAATGAACAAGCCGAAGTACCTCACCGGGCCAACAGTGACAGCCGCTCTTTTCTTGCTTGTACTGGTGATCGTTATATTCGCCTTGTTCTCCGGCAACAGCGGCCGTTCTTATGAAACCGACTTCAGTGTAAGCGGCAGCATGCGCAACGGCGTGTTTGTCCACAACGAATGGTTTTCGGCCGAGGTCTGGCAGGTGAACAGGGAAATCGCCCGGCGCTACGGCCTCCCCAAAGGAACCAAGGGCCTGATCATCACCGAGCTCGAGGGGAACCCGGAAGTCAAGCTGAAATTGCGCAACGGTGATGTGATAACGGCGATCAACAACCATGAAATAAAAAACATTCGCGACTTCCGCAAAGCCTCGCGCGGCATCAACCCCATCCAGGGCATGTTTCTGGACATCCAGCGTGGCGGCCACCCGATGTACGTTTCGGTCTCCGGCGGCGGAAGGGGCTATGACAGCCGGCCTTATCCATACAACGGGGGAACCCACCCGTTCACGATGGCCGAGGTCGCTCCCTTTATGGGCCGGGATTTCAATGTCGGCGGGATGGACCTTAGGGCCGGCGTGCTGGGCCGGCCGATCGAAAGGTGGATCGAAAGCAAATTCGGCAGCGGCTGTTTCGCCTGTCCCAAGTGCGGCACCCTGGTGCCCGGAGATACTCCCGCCAGCAAGGGGCGCATCTCCTGTCCGAACTGCAATACCAGGATGGTACGTAAAAAATAACGTGTAACGCGTTTTCAACATTTATCCGGGAGATCGAACATGCCTGAACAGGGAAAAAACCTCTTCAAGGACCGCACCATCCCGATTGCCGCCTCGGTGGTTATTTTGCTGATCGTGATCGCCGGAATCTGCGCAATGGCGTCATCATCCGATCTAAGCTACGACCTGCGGGAAGAGGCGTGGGATTTCTACAACTACCAGCAGGAGGAGTTGACGGATTATTACCATTGCCATCACTGCGGCACAATTGTCCCCTGCCCGCTGAACCCCGACCGGGCAGGCAAGCCCTGCCCGAGCTGCGGGGTGATGATGGGTTTTGTCTCCCGCGGCATGGCCGCCGCCCGGGGGGCCGTCGGGCCGTACATGGACGCTCCCGGCAGGCTCGGCCTTGGTGGGTTCGGGCCGGGCGGCTACCTGGTCTGCCCCGGCTGCGGGACCGTGGCCCCGCACAGGGTGGGAGTGCCGGCTTACAAGGTCGACTGCCCGAGATGCGGAAGTAAAATGTACCGGCAGCTTCCGGCCGGTATCCCGACGGCGTTTTTTAACAATAATACCTCCGGAAGCCAGTCCTACCAGCAAAATTATTACCAGAACCCCCCGCCGATCAACTCGAACTCGGTTATGACGCACGAGTACCGGGGAGTGTGCAGCAAGTGCCATCAAATCACGGACCTGCCACCCGGCGGCCAGAACTCTTACGTGCCGGCCGGCGGCGGCGGTTTTTATAACCAGGGACAAAACAACCCCTATCCTGTCACTCCCGGAGGAAACTATACTCCCGGAGGGAATTATTTGTACTGACGCACCTGATGTTACGTAACATTTCCCAAACCATTCAACTCAATTAGGGAGGCTCGACATGTTTGAGGGAAGCGTAATTATCTGGCTGGTGCTGGCGATTGTCACCGCGTTTCTGGCGGCCAAAAAGAACCGCTCGTTCCTGGGCTGGCTGATTATCGGCCTGATCATACCCCTGATCGGTTTTATCCTGATCCTGGTTATGCCCAAGGGGAAGGCCCTGGAAAACGCCGCCCAGTCCGCCTGACCCCGGCCGCGGGCAAGGTCCGAACCAGGCACCCGGCGGCTTCGGTGCAAACCGCACTGGAGCGGCGCCCCGGTGAAGATGATATTCGTAGCTCGTTACCACCCGGTTTTACAAGCTGTTAACTCGAATTAGGGAGGCTCGCCGTGTTTGAGGGAAGCATAATTATCTGGCTGGTGCTGGCAATTGTCACCGCCTTTCTGGCGGCCAGGAAGAACCGCTCTTTCATCGGTTGGCTGATTATCGGCCTGATCATGCCCCTGATCGGCTTCATCCTGATCCTGGTGATGCCCGAGGGGAAGGCCCTGGAAAACGCCGCCTGATCCGCCTTTACCCCCTCTCGGGCAGGGATCGGGAGGCACAGGCACACGCCTGTTCAGCCCTCTTGTTGCCTCCTCCGGCGGCATTCGCCGCCGGAGAGCGGTTAACCGGTTAAGGGGTAAGCGCATTGAGATGGCTTGCCGTACCAGGAAAAAACTTAGGAAGCTGTCAAAGCGTATAAATAGAATTTAAGTTTTCTTCCGCATAACTCCGGCATCGGCCGGCGGAAAAACAGGGATATGCTGGTAAAAAAAATAGACAACGCCACCTTGGTGGTAGTCCTGATAATTATGGGACTGATGCTTTTCGGGATCATTACCGCCGAGTCCGAAGACGTGATCCTGAGGGGCCGTTCCGCCACGGAGCGCTCCTCTCCAGCCGTGCCGCTGGACAGGTATGCGTTTACTCCTTCTGCGCCAGCGGCCGATGGGATCGGCGGCTCTCTGCCTTATATAATGGCCGGTGGCGGCGCTCCGGTGCAGTATGCGGACGTGCTGGTGGGCACCATGGCCCCGCCCGCTCCCCAGGCCCGGGTGCCCGGCGAGGGCGTCTGGCTGGGCATGGAAATCGAGGGGTTGTCCCCGGGCACGATCCGGGAGCTGAGACTGCCGCAAAATATAACCGGCGTGATAGTGGATTCGGCGCCCCCGGGCAGTATCGCTGAAAAAGCCGGCCTGCGAAACGGTGACATTATCAAGGCGATCAACGGCCGGCCGGTGGTGAACATGGCCGACTATATCAAGGCAACCGGGAACCAGAAGCTGAAATCCGCCACCCTGAGGGTGGAGCGCAACGGCCAGGTGATGGATCTCCAGGTTCCCCAGGGCACGGTTGCAGGCGCGGGACTGGCCGGGCGACAATCCTGGACTCAAAGATATCCCACCGGCCCTGGCATAGATACGTATACCTATGCGAGTCCCACGCTGACCCACCCGTTTACACATAAGCCTATTCCACCGATAAGTGTGAACTCACCCATGCCGCATGCTTTCCGGGGCGTTTGCGCGAAGTGCCATCGGATCGTTCCCGGCAGCTCCCTGCCCTATCCGCCGGTCTATTCCCGGGTCGGCCAGGCGGGCCGGGGCAATAGTGCGCTGCCCACGCCCGCCCAGCAGCGTGCTTCCCGGAAAGTGCTGGTGGAGGGCCACTGGCTGGGGATGGAATTAATCCCGATCACTCCCGAGTTGGCCCGGATGTATAACTTGCCCGCCGGTGTCAGCGGCCTGCTGGTGGATGAGGTGACCCTGGAGGCCGCAGAATCCGGCCTGCTGGCCGGGGACGTGCTGCAGAGTATCAATAATATACCGGTCGCAAATCTGCGGGATTTCGAGTTGGCCACCAGAAAGGTCGAATTATTGCCTACGGCCACTCTCGGGGTGCTGCGCAACCGGCGGCGCGCAACAATTACTCTGCGTTCCCGCTGGGGGAGGCTCGGAGCTTCGCAGAACGAGGCAGCGCAACCGATACAACCCGGCGCTATCAGCCCCCATCAGAACATGGGCCGGGCCTGCACCGACTGTCACATTATTATGAAAAACGGTGGCCAGCTTCAGAAAGATGCCGGCGATATCCTGCCCACTCCGCCGCCGGTCACCCTTAACTCTCAGGCGCCCCACTCCTACAGGGGGCAGTGTAACAACTGCCATCCCATTGTCAGGTAAAGTTTGAGACAGGAAAGCAGCCATGCTTAAGTTCATTTTTGCGGTCTTGCTGACTACGATAGTAGTCCTGTTCGCGCTGCAGAATTCAATCCAGGTGCCCATCAGGCTCCTGACTTTCGAACCGGTGGAGGTTCGGCTGATATTCGTGATTCTTTCCTCAATGTTTGTCGGGGCCTTGATCCCGATATTCTATCGGCTGGTAAAGCGGATAAAATCCTCCAAGTCCGGGAAGGAAATAGTGGTGCGGGAAGAAATTTTCGAGGAAGAGGATTGAAGCTTGCGGAAACGGAAGGTTTGAATGAGATGTACCGATTGCCAGGGATGTCATTCCCGCGTGGGCTGGATCGGACTGGTCGCAAGTGTGCTGATCGGCGCTTTCACGATAGTTGTCGGCCTCCTGACCAACAGTAAAGCGCTTATCGCGGCATCACTCTGCTCCGGGATAGATGTCGCAACAGCGCTTACGGTGCTGCTCGGCTTGAAGTTGTCCGGCAAACCGATCGACCTGGAACACCCCTATGGACACGGGAAAGTCGAGTTCATCGCGGTGGGTGGTATCAGCGTGTTGCTGGTAGTCAGCGCACTGGTCCTGTTCTTTCATTCGGCCAGGAGTATCTACAACGGCGAACCAGGCCCCCAGCATTTGCTGACCCTGGCGGCCGCCCTGGTTGCCGCGGCGGCGAATGAAATCAAGTTCAGGTACGCGCGTTGTGTGGGCAGGCAGCTCCAGAGTCCGGCGATAATGTCCCATGCCGAGCATGCCAGGGTCGATGCGGTCTCCTCGGCTGCCGTCGGAGTTGGCGTGGTCTGTGCGCGGGTTGGGCTGCATTTTGTCGATCCCCTTATCGCCATCTTCGAGATCGGCCATATCCTGAATGCAAGTGTAAAGATGCTCGTAAAGAGCATCCGGAGCCTGATGGACATCTCCCTGCCGCAGGACAGGGTCGGCCCGATTCGCGAGATGACCGGCGCGGTCGAGGGCGTGGAAGGGATCAACTACCTGTTCGCCAGGCAGTTGGGCCAGCACATCTGGATCGAGCTGTCGATTTTTGTTGACCCTGAGATTACTGTGTATGATGGTAAGCTTATCGCGGAAAAAGTGCGGACAGGCATCCTGGAAAATACTCAGAATATCGGCAACGTCCAGGTCCAGTTCATGGCCGGAGCTGCTTGAACAGCCGGGGGTTAACCATTTAATGTGCGCCCAGAATAATACACTATCAAAGACACCTGAAAAATGTGTCAACTGCGCCAAAAGGGTGCCGGTGGTCTGTTTTTTCTCGAACCTGACCTTGGCAATATTCAAGATGTCGGTCGGCCACCTGACCAACAGCAAGGGGCTGTTTGCCGATGGTATTCATTCGCTTAGCGACGTAGTAGCCACCACCGGTGTGATTGTAAGCCTGAAAATTGCCCAAAAAGGCGATGACCCGCGCTACCCGTACGGACGAGGCAAGATCGAGTTCGTCAGTTGCGTTTTCGTCTACTCGATCCTGTTTACCGTCTCGATCCTGATTTTTGCCGAAGCGATCAATAGCATCATTGAAGGAAACCTGAAGCCGCCTGGCCTAATCTCCCTGTTCTCGGCCTTTGTCTCGGTCATCGCCAACGTGCTCCTGTTCAAGCTCGGGCTATGTGCGGGAAGGGCGGTTAACAGCCCCGCGATCATCGCCAATGCCAACGAGAACAAAGCGGACATGCTCTCATCTATCGCCGTGATAATCGGCATTGCCGGATCGAACCTGGGCTATCTTTACTTCGATCCCCTGGCCGCGGTTGCCGTGAGCCTGATAATTTTCCGGGCTTCCACCACCTTGGGATGGAAGGCGATTGAAGCTCTGATGGATACCTCGCTGCCCCCCGGTAAGCTCAGGGCGATTAACGAAATAATATTGGAAATGGGGGTGGTTGAGAGGGTCAATTATATCAAGACCAGACGATTGGGTTCCCATTACTGGCTGGATGTGGGGGTTCAGGTGTCCCCCAGCCTGACGATGCGCGAGGGTGACGTGCTGTTGAAGGTGGTTAAAAAGACGATACTGGGGATTTCCGAAAAGATCAGGGACGCCACCGTGGTGCTTGCCTGCACCAAGCCTGAAGAGAAAACCGAAAACGACAAGGGTGTCAATGGGATACTCGGTAAGCTGAAAACCCTGATTGCTTTGCCTGTCAGGGCCGGTTAGTTGTGTACGGAAGTGATAATTTAACCTCGGGCCCGCATTGGCCCCGGGGTCACTGCAGCCTTTAAAACTTGCTAAAGCGGAGGACAAGAAAATGGACGCCTGTATCATAAAAAACTGCAACGAGGAAGCTTACGAGCAGGGCATGTGCGCCAAGCATTATGTCGACTTTATCAAGAAAGTCATACCCGAGCAAATACAGCCTGGCAAAAAGAGTGCCGGTGCCGGCGGAGCCGAGGATATGCCCGCCAGAACAGAATTCTTCCTTCATTCCACGCTGGCGCACGTGGAAAAAATTACGGACTCGATGGTTGCCTCGTTCAACAATATTTTCAATCTGACCAAAAGAGAAGCGGCCGAAGTATACTTTCAGATGGGCAAGCGGTTCCTGGCCAAGAGCGACAGCCGGAAAGCCATCTCGTATTTGAAAAAGGTCGTGGAGCTTAATCCCGACAAGGCGGATTCGAAATATCAGCTCGGTACGGCCTATTATGCGGAAGGCCTCTATGACGAGGCGATCGTCGCTCTGGAGCAGGCCATCGAGCTGGGCTCCGACAACGCCGGCTGCCATTTTGCCCTGGGGCTGGCCTATGAGCAGAAGGAGCTCCACGACAAGGCGGTCGCCTCCTTGAAAAAAGCCGCCGAACTCGATCCGGACAACCCGGATGCCCATTACTGGCTCGGAGTTATCTCCGATGCCGGGGAAAAATACAAGGAAGCGGTCAAATCCTTCCAGAAGGCTATCGAGCTGGACCCGACGCGGGCGGACTATCATCAGAGCCTGGGTTACACGTTCGAGAGCCTGGACAAGCATGCCGAGGCGGTCAAGTGCTACAAGAAGGTCATGTTCCTTAACAGGCCCTCGCTCTGACCGGCGCCGTCTCCCGCGCGGTAATTAATCCGGAGAAACTCTCCGACTGGAGCCAAGTATGATCGGCGCTAAAAAACCGGTCTCGATTGAAGACCAGGTGTACAGAAAAATCCTCAGTTCGAGGAAAAAGAAAGCACGCCGGAAATCTCCGAACATGACGGAGAAAATCATTACCATCGTAATTTCCCTGATCATCCTGTTGTTCGCTTTCGGGTGCGCCTACTACTACAACGTATTTATCAACCTGCAGTATAACATCGAGGCAGACCTGGCCCAGATCGACACCCAGCTGCAGAAAAGGAAAAACCTGATTATCAATCTGGGGATAACGGTGGTCGAATACTCGAAACATGAGCGGCAGATTTTCACCCACCTGGGAGAGCTGAGGGCGGCGGTCAACGGCGGCGGTGATTCGCAAGCGCTGCTCGATGAGTTGCGCAGCGAGCTCGAGGGCGATGAGGTCCTGAGCGCGATCCTGAGCGAGAATATGGACAAATGGGAGAATGCCCTGTCCGGCCTGCTGGCGATTGCCGAACAGTACCCGGACCTGAAGCTCAGCGAGAACTTCCGCACCTTCATGGCGGCAATCCTCGATTTCGAGGAAATGATCGCCGACTTGCGGATGACCTACAACAATTCGGTCAATGAATACTCGACCATCACCGACCAGTTCCCCGGCTTTATCTTCGCGTCCATCTTCAGGTGCCAGGAATTCTCTTTCTTCCAGGTGGATGACAGCAGCCGGAAATTCATTCGGATTGATAACGATCCCGGTGGTCAGCGTGTTCCAGCAGCCACAGGCGGGGAAATTGAATGAATAACTTCTGGACCGAAAGACCATGAGGCAAAACAGCGGAACCAATAGTACGGCGATCAAGTTTGCCGTCCTGCTGCTTATCCTGGCAGTCATCCTGGCCGGATTGTTCAGCGCACCGTCCTCCGGCGCCGGCGGGCGGGGCGCAACGGGCTTTCTGCACTCGGTGGTGGTGGGCGATATAACCGGCCATGAAGTGGTGAACCTGTTTCTGCTCGGTTTCATTTCGGGCGTTGTCGGCGGAATGCTCGGCATGGGCGGCGGAGTGCTCAAGGTGGTAAACCTGCACCTGTTGCTGGGCTTCGGGATAATTTTCGCCCGAATAGTGTCGCTGCTGAGCTATGTAGTTATTTCGTTGTCCGCGTTTTTCCGTTACAGAAAGTACCGGCTGATCCTCTGGGACGTGGTCAAGCTACTGATTCCGGCTGCCATTCTCGGCGCCCTGGTGGGAGCTATCATCGGGAGTTGGATCAACAAGGAGGTCGTGGAAATTATCGTCGGGGTCTACGCTATGCTGGCAGGGATTATAGTGTTGAACCAGATCTGGGCAAACCCTGATGAGAAAGTGATGACAGAGTTTTCCTCTAACGATATAAACGAAGCCACGGCAGCCGGGATAGGGGCGGCAATGGGGGTCATCAGTAGTCTGATCGGCATCAGCGGTGGAATTATATCCACACCCCTGCAGAACTCGCTGCTGAAGGTGCCTTTGAAAAATTCGATCGCCAATACAATCACGGTTGCGGTGTTCTGCTCCATATTCGCATCGGGGTTTTTACTCTTCCAGGGGCTCAGGGCCGGGGATTTTGTGTTCGAGGAAGTCATGTTCGTAACCGTCTGTCTGATCCCCGGCAATATATTGGGCGCTCAGTTGGGAGGATACCTGACCAACAGGCTGCAGCTCAATTATATCAGGGCGGCTTTCGGGATTATCGCCTTTGTGATAGGTTTCAAAATCCTGCTGCGGCACTGACTTTCGCAAGACACATTTTTACTAAGTGAGGGAAAAAACGATGTTGATGACCCTGCTTGCCACAATCGGTCTCGTCTTTATAATCCTTGCCGCCTATAAAAGAGGCAAGCGGGAGGGGATTAAAGAGGCGGTTGACTTCTTTGTCGCTGAAATGGAAAGAAAGAGCATCGACATCCGGGTGATCGACGACATCGAACAGATCGAGGGGATTGAGGCCCCTCCCGAGTTGAGCATCCGCAAAAGGATCACCCGCCTGATCGGGAAATTAAAGACGGAACGATGCCCGGATGGCTCGAAAAAACCTGAGGCTGGATTTTCACCACCCTCAAAATTCAAGGAGTGAAAAATGAGCGACACACACCGGGAAAATGAGTCGAAAACAACTCAGCAGGCGGATAAGCAGTCCGCATCTTCCCAGCAGCAGAAAGCAGAGGCCTCCGCAAAAGCGCAGCAAGAGTATGCGGACAAGCTCAAGGACGCCGTTAATCAGGCGAAAGAGGTAGAGGGAGCGCTTTATACCGGGGTGGAGACGGTATACTGCGGCGTCAGGGAGATGGACGCCAAAATTACGGTGAAGGCGAACGAGTTGCTGTCGAAGCTGACCGGCTATTTAAGAGAATCAATCGAGTCCTATAAAAAAGCCGGCAAGGCGAAGTGAGCTGCTGACAGATTAACCGGGGAATACCTGTAATTTATTGAACACCGGCGGTGGAAGCCGGGTCTTCCGCCGCGGCCGGTGTTTTTTTCAGCCGGACCGGACGGAGCCTTTCGGTTGCCGCCCAGGGAGCGATGATGGATATTTGAACCGATATGCGGCAGTAATCGGAAAGCGATGGACTGCCTGGTAAAATTGTTCGCTTATTACACGCATGAGCGGGTCTGGAACCGCATTGATCAGGGCAGGGGAGAACCGGTCCACTGAAAAACAGTGGCGCGGTAGTGCTTTCTGAAATGTTTTCAAAAATCAACGGCTACTCTGATTGAGGACCGGAAGGAATCTGCCAAAATGCCTTTTACCAAAAAGGAGAAGCAGGACCTGGTAAGAGCAAAAAAATTGTTGGAATCCACAAGTTTTGCCGTAAAGCTGAGTGACGCGCTGGGCAGCACGATCGAAAAAGGGTTCGAATTCCTCCCGGACAAGTGGACGGAAGCAATGCAGAAGGTGATCAGGTCCTCACTGGAAAGGGCCTTTAAGCTAACCGTTCGCACCCTGAACAACCGGCCCAAAACCGTCTCCTCCGATAAACTGCACAAACTGGCCATTGTCTCCACCGGCGCGGCGGGAGGGTTTTTCGGCCTGGCGGCGCTTACCGTGGAACTGCCGGTTTCTACGATAATAATCATGCGTTCGATACTGGATATCGCCCGCAATGAGGGAGAGGCGATAAAAACTATCGAGACGAGATTGGCCTGCCTGGAGGTTTTTGCGCTGGGAGGCGGAACGGATGAGGATCACTCCACCCAGACCGGTTATTTCGCTATCAGGGCTATTCTGGCCAAGGAAATTTCGGGAATAATCGAGAACATTTCAGAAAGGCTGGTGGCCAAAGGGGTAACTCCACAGATCGGCAGGTTCCTGTCCCAGATCGGCACACGGTACGGCGTTATGGTTTCGAACAAAATCGCGGCGCAAACGATCCCCGTTGCCGGAGCGCTGGGAGGAGCGGCAATAAATACGATTTTTATCAACCATTTCCAGGCCATGGCACGAGGCCATTTTATCATCAGAAGGCTCGAGAGAAAACATGGTAAAGAAGAGATAGAAAGACTGTACCATGAAAGCTAGGCTGATTTTCCCCCAAGTCAGTGGAAGAGATCCTAAGAACTTGCAATCCGGGAAATCAAGGGTTCAAATTTATCGCTGGGCGCTGGAGTAGTCCTGACAGGGGGGACCGGCAACCTGGCCGGGATCGCAAAGGTCTGCGAGGAGATTATGTGCCTGCCTGTGTGGATCGGCAGGCCGCGGGAGTTACCGGACTGGACAAAATGGTCGATGATCCGGGCTTTGCCACGGCCGTCGGGCTGGCCCTCTGCGGGGCGGGAGGCGAGTACCTGCCCCTAGGAGGAGAGGTTTGCCGGCGCCGGCGGATCGGTTTTCGGCAAGGCTCTCAACCGGCTGAGACGGTGAGCGGATAACTTGTGGTAATCCTGGGGCACGATTTTTCTAACTTAGGCCCGAAAACGTAACTACGGTTAATTTAAAGGCGAAAAAAAATGTTAAAGAAATTTCTGCAAAGCCCGTCGGCGACAAGCCTGGGGTACATTTCAGTCATTCTCGTCCTGTTGATGGCACTGGTGCTGATCATCGAATTCCGGGGCAGGAGCGATGGCGACTTCGGCGATATTCTGCCCGGCGGCAGTGTGGGATCGGGTCGGGTGGAAAAGATCATTGCCAGGCTCAAGGGCGCGATAATATCTCAACGGGCCTCCGGGGAGGAACTGGCGGCCTTTAACAGCTCGGAAAGCAGGTTGAGCGAAATTTTTTCGCAATACCCGGAGGAAGAGCAGGCTGTAATACTGAAATACCTTCTTTCGATTGCTGGCAAAATGGAGCTTTCGAAAGAGGACATCTATTCATTGTATGATTATCATTCCTGGCAAGACGGTTCTCTGGAAAAGTTATGGCGCCATGTGTTCGACAATCTCGATAACATGGACTGGAAACCTGTGGTTTTTGCTTTTGCCAAAGCCGTGGCTATCATGCAGGAGAACTCTTCACCGGATGGTGAAAGGACCATTAGCGGCTATGCCCTGGGCGGCTCCAATGACCTGGTCATCTTCGGGCCGAACTCGCTGTTCTATCTTGAAGATGCCAAGAGCGGAAAGTTTCAGTGGAAACCGTACCGGGAATTATGGTCGTTGACGCCTGTCTATTATGGGAGTGGGGCGATTGACTTGATCCTCGTGGACCGTCAGCGGAAAGGCCCTCTCGAAGCCAGGCCGGTAAACCTCGTTCAAGGGTTGACCAGCAGCGCGAACCTGGATAAGGCGCTGGCCAGGGCCGGAGAATCTATCGCGGAGCCCCTGCCGGTCCATTCGTTGATTTGCGCCAGAGACAGCAGCGCGATGGTCTTTTGCAGCGATAGTTCTCTTGGATACTGGCGATGGCTGCGCGGTGAGGAGGATAGTGGCTGGGCTTTTAACCGGATAGAAATCGCGGACATTGAAACTGTCTTTTTGAATTCCCGGATCAGGAACGGCCATGTCTCGCTGATCACCAGCTGGGGATATCTTGAGTTCGATAATTTGACCGCCGGGGAAACAGAAGCGTTCGCCATGCTGGCAAAGGCGGTGGGCGGGGTCAATCCCGGGGCGGCCCTGGAGTTCCCGGCCGTGGCTGTGGCCAACAGGTATTATCTCTACGAGTTCCCGCGCGTTGTCGAATATATCTCCAGGCAGAGGATTCTGGATGAAGGCGAAGTTATCGTTTCCATGGTAGTGGCGAACTCTGCACTGCCGGGCGATTATCGGGGGCTTGTGGCCAGCTTTCCGGGCGGAGTTTTCAAGTGGCTGTCCGATGTTACAACCGGACTGGCAAGAG